>JAYTNQ010000414.1:0-2848 GCA_043748255.1 Bacteroidota bacterium | reverse complement strand
GAGGTAAAATAGAAAACTGTGAACCGGTTGCTGGCGAAAATGATGCGATTTTGCCTTCAAATTTTTCGTCCTCAAAAGCATCAATTTGTATTGCCACTTTTTGTCCAATTTTCATTTTGTAAAGTTGGGTTTCCTTAAAATTTGCAATTACCCATACCTCGGAATTATTTATCAAATAAAACAAAGCCTGTCCTTGTTGCACCAATTGCCCAGATTGAATATCAATTCTAGAAACTTGACCGTCAATAGCTGCAGTGACAACGGTATAGCTCAAATTGAGTTGTGCTGCTGCCAAAACGGCATTTGCTTTGCTACAATTGGCAGCTGCAACTTGTGATTGATTGGTTGAAACAACCGTTTTGCTTTGCAAAACATTTTTTTGAAATGCAGTTGCTTTTTGCTGGTCTTTCAGAATATTCAATTGACTTTGTGCTTCTTGCTTTGCAGCAGTTGCTTGTTCAAATTGTTGCTTGGTAATCGAGTGGTTTTTATACAAGTTTTCAAAACGTTCAAAATCTGCACTGGCTCGCCCCAATCGTATTTTGGCGGTTTCGATATTGCCATTTGCAGTCATTATATTGGCATCAGATACAGATACATTAGCTTGCGCACTTCCGATTTCGGAATTTGAAACTTTCAAACCAGCTTGTGCAATGGCAACTGCCGCTTGTGCTTCGGCTACTTTGAGCAAAAAATCTTTGTTTTCAATAGTAAACAATGTATCTCCTTTTTTTACAAAATCATTATCTTTGATATAAACTTTGGATATATATCCTGAAATTCTTGGTATTATTGGGTTTTTGTTTTTTTCGACCTGAGCATCCTCAGTGGTTTCGTGATTTTGTGCATAGCGATATTTTGAAATACCGTAGGCTAAACCAGCGACTAAAAGGATAGGTAAAATGATTTTAATCTTGTTGTTTTTTGGTTTATTTTCCATTGTTTTAATTGTTTTTATAGTTAAATGATTGCAAAACTTGACCAGAATTGGCCAATAATTCATAATATTTGAGCGCAACATTTGCCCTTGCAAAAGCCATGTTCATTTTGGCATTAAGTTGTTCGACATCGGCCTCGAGTAGCTCGTTTGTGGTAGCAAGTCCGTTGTCAAATTTATCCTTTACAATTCGATAATTTTCTGTGGTTTGCAAACCAATTTGAACAAAAACTTGATCTTGTTTTACTGAAAAATCATATTCTTGCTGGGCTTTCAAACGTTGAAATTTGATTAAATCTGTTAAGATTATCGCTTGTTGTTGTACTTCTTTAACTTTACTTTTTGCGGTGGCAATCTCTTTAGGGTTTTTAAAAATACTGCTCACATTGTATGAAAATCCTATGCCAAAATTGATGGCATTTTCAACCGTAACAACATTTTGTAAATTTAAAGAGGTGTATCCACCAATAAGAGCAAGACTTGGATATGCACTTCCCTTAGCGATTTTTACGCCGGCTTGACTCGCCTTTTCAAGAAAACGAACTGCCTTTAAATCTTTGCGATTTTCTATAGCCGAAGTTTCATCAAGAATTGCATTTGAAAATAAATTTGGGTCAATATTGTTTGGGCTGATTAGTAATTTTGTTTCAGGTGCTAATTGAAGTAAATCGACCAAATTATAGTTTAGCAATAGGGTGTTTTTTTGAGCCTCTACAAGTGAAAGTTCAATTTTTGAAGCCTGAAGTTGCGCTTTTAACAAATCATTTTTGGCTATAATACCATTAGATTCTAGGGCTTTAAAATCGACTACACGCTGTTGACTACTTTTTAAACTTTCTACAAACAGTAGGGCAGATTGCTGGGCTTTATACAAGTCTGCATACAATCGAACCACTTTTATGGCGGTTTCTTCTTGTTCATTTTCGGCAAAAGCTGTCTCGGCTTGTAGGCTATTTTCTGCAGCGATTATAGAATTTTGTAATCTAAAACCAGCAAAAATTGGAAAACTCAAATTGGCTTGACCCAAAACAAGTTGATCAACATTTGGCGAAGCAACAGCTGTTGTGGCTTGTGGATTTGATTTTTTCAGGTCTATAGTTGCGTTTGTAAGTCTTAGATATTGTGCAGATATCTTAAAATCAGGATATTGGTTATTTTTTATGGTTTGTAATTCTAACTTTTTTGTTGCCACTTTAGTATTTGACAACTCCATTTGATGGCTGTTTTTCAGGGCAATTGAAACCGCATCATGCAAAGAAAGGGATGTAGTTGTTTGTGCTTTTAAAGTTGATATTCCAAAAAAAAGCAATAATAAAAACAAATTTTTAAGATTCATAAAGCAATAATGATTTGATGGTTTGTTGGATGTGTTCTGTAAGTTGGGTTTGGATATATTTGGTTTGCATTTCCTCGGAATTTAACGATAAAATTTCTGAAAAAAATGGTTTATTCAATAAAAAATAAAAATAGGTGCCTAAAATTGTTGGTATAATCATTTGAATATTTAGATCTTTTTTGAAAACCTTTAGTTTTTGACCTTCTAAAATTATAGAGGACAAGGAATTGATATTGGCTTTTTTGATTTCTGAAAAAGATTTAAAATCCATTGCACGCTTGTTTGAGGTAATTTCAAAAAGTAAAATTTGATGAAAATGTCTATTTTGATCTATTTTTGAAATATAGAGCTGAATAAATTTGTGTATTTTCTGAACGGGATCAACATTTTCTTGTAGTAAATTTTCGAGTTTGATTTTTAAATCTGCGGTGCGAAAAACAATCAAACTTTCGAGAAGTTTTTCTTTTGAACCAAAATAATAAGAAACCATGGCAACATTTATTTTGGCTATTTTTGAAATGGCTCTAATAGAAGTGCCGTCAAAACCATTTTCGGCAAAAAGTTTTTCGGCTATC
>JAYTNQ010000413.1:0-2852 GCA_043748255.1 Bacteroidota bacterium | reverse complement strand
GTCTATTAGCCAATGCTACTTTTGAGAAATCAATTGTATAATTGATAAATCCTTTGTCACCAACAGTAGATCCATTGTTCAAACTTACACCTACCATTTCGCCATCACCTTTTCCAGTGATTCCTGTACGCAAAGTTGTAGATCCAGATTTGGTGCTTTTTTTCAAGATGATGTTCATTACACCAGCAATTGCATCAGATCCGTATTGTGCAGAAGCACCATCACGCAAAATCTCAACACGCTCGATAGCGTCTTGTGGAATTGCTGAAATATCTGCTCCAGTTTCGCCTCGTCCCGGAGAAGTTTGAACATAAAGCAATGAGCTCATGTTTTTACGTTTTCCGTTGATCAAAACCAAGGTGCGGCTTGGCCCCATGTTTCTGATTTCATAAGGATCCAACAATGAAGTTGCATCATTTACTGGGGTTTGCACCGTATTAAACGATGGAATTCTGTATTGCAAGGCTTTGTCAAAAGTAGCTTGACCCGTAGAAGTCAAATCTTTTGCTGACAATACATCTACAGGCAATGCAGTGGCTGTGTTGCTTCGTGGTGGTGTTCTTGTTCCAACAACTACAACTTCGTCAAGACTTTGCCCACCATTTTCGGCAAGGACTACATCTACAGTCGAGGTGTTTGCGGTACTTTTTTCCACATTCGAAAATCCTACATAACTAAATACTAAAGTAGCGCCATCTTTTACTTTAATTTTGTAGTTACCATCAAAATCGGATGAAGTTCCGTTTGATGTTCCTTTTTCTTTTACATTAACACCCGGCAATCCTGCGCCAGCGCCATCTGTAACTTTTCCGCTCACATCTTTTTGTGCAAAAAGAAACGAAACGTTCAATAATAATAAAAACAGTGTAAATTTTTTCATAATTTAATGAAATTGGTTAATAATTTGTTTTTTGGTTTAACAAGCACGCAATATACTATTTATTTAAGTTAATATTAACTTTTATACTTTTTTTTATAAAATAGTTATTAATTTAACATTTCAATACTTTTTTAATCCTTAAAGTAATTGAAAATTAGTCATTTATAGCAACAGGGATAAGATTTGGCGCAAATATTTATTTTTGTAAAAAAAAAATCAATCGTTTTAGCTCGTTTTTATTTTGCTAATAAATGTATATTTGCAAACTTAAAAATCAAAAAAAGTTATAAATATACAAAATTATACTATGAAAGCAGGAATTGTAGGGTTGCCAAATGTAGGAAAATCAACACTTTTTAATTGTTTGTCAAATGCCAAAGCCCAAAGCGCCAATTTTCCGTTTTGCACCATAGAACCCAATATTGGCGTTGTCAATGTGCCAGATCCAAGGCTCGAAATGCTAGAAAATTTGGTAAAGCCAGAGCGTGTGCAAACCGCTACCGTTGATATTGTTGACATCGCAGGTCTTGTCAAAGGTGCTAGCAAAGGCGAGGGATTGGGCAATCAGTTTTTGGGTAATATTCGCGAATGCAATGCCATAATTCATGTTTTAAGATGTTTTGACAACGACAACATTATTCATGTTGATGGCAATGTCAATCCAATTCGAGACAAAGAAACCATCGATATCGAACTGCAGCTCAAAGATTTGGAAACCGTCGAAAAACGCCTCGAAAAAGTAAAACGTGCCGCCAAAACCGGAAACAAAGAAGCACAAGTGGAAGAAGCTTTTTTGGACAGAATCAGACAGGCATTATTGCAAGCTAAATCTGCAAGAACCGTATTGCCACAAAATTTTGACGAAGAAGTTTTGATGGAAAATTTTCAATTAATAACTTCAAAACCAGTATTATATGTTTGTAATGTTGATGAGAATGCTGCCGTAAATGGCAACCACTATGTGGACAAAGTGCGTGAACTTGTCAAAGACGAAAATGCCGAAGTGATTCTGCTTGCCGTAGGTACCGAAGCCGATATCACAGAGCTCGAAACCTATGAAGAGCGCAAAATGTTTCTCGAAGATTTGGGATTATCAGAACCCGGAGCCTCGGTTTTGATTCGTGCCGCATACAAACTATTAAAACAACAAACCTATTTTACGGCAGGTGTAAAAGAAGTGCGTGCTTGGACTATCAATATTGGTGCCACCGCACCACAAGCCGCCGGCGTAATCCATTCCGATTTTGAAAAAGGATTTATTCGTGCCGAAGTAATTGCATACCAAGATTATGTAAGCCACGGTTCCGAAGCCAAAGTAAAAGAAGCAGGAAAACTAAAAGTTGAAGGCAAAGAGTACATTGTAAAAGATGGCGATGTCATGCACTTTAGGTTTAATGTGTAGAAATGTAATTTTTTATCCAAAATAAATGGCGCAGTTTCTAAAAATTTATCCAGACAAACCCAACGAAGCCGCTATCGACAAGGTGGTTCAAGTGCTCAAAAATGGCGGTCTTGTGATTTATCCTACCGATACCGTCTATGGATTAGGTTGCGACATCACAAACACAAAAGCCCTAGAACGCATCGCCAAAATAAAAGGTGTCAAGTTAGAAAAAGCGAATTTTTCTTTCGTTTGTCACGATTTGAGCAATTTGTCAGACTATGTAAAACAAATAGATACCGCTACTTTCAAAATTCTAAAAAAAGCCCTGCCTGGACCTTACACTTTTATCTTGCCCGGCAATAATAACCTGCCCAAAGAATTTAAGAAAAAAACAACCGTTGGAATTAGAATTCCAAACAATTCAATCGCTTTAGAATTGGTAAAAAAATTAGGAAACCCAATCGTGTCAACCTCCATTCACGACGAAGACGAACTTTTGGAGTATGCCACAGATCCAGAACTCATTTTTGAAAAATGGCAAAAATTAGTCGATCTCGTCATCGACGGCGGCTATGGCGACAATATTGC
>JAYTNQ010000412.1:0-18379 GCA_043748255.1 Bacteroidota bacterium | reverse complement strand
AAGCATTAGGCGAATTGATGAATGTTGCCCGTTTAGGAAACAAATATCTTGCCGACGAAGAGCCTTGGAAAATCATCAAATCAAATCCAGAACGGGTGCAAACCCAAATGTATGTTGCCCTTCAAATCGCAACTGCTCTGCGGGTATTGTGCGAACCGTTTCTGCCATTTACAGCCATAAAATTAGATGCCATTTTGCAATTATCAAATCAAAAAATAAGTTGGGACAATGTTTCAAATAACCAAAACTTGATCGCTGCAAATCATCAAATTGGAACCGCCGAAATATTGTTTCCACAGATTGAGGATGCCGAAATACAATTTCAAATTGACAAATTGGCAGCTACCAAAACAGCTAATACTGCCGAAAATTCAGTTAAAACACAAGCCATAAACCCACAAAAAGAAGCCATTCAATTTGACGATTTTGCAAAGATAGATATGCGAGTAGGCACCATCATTGCGGCCGAAAAAATGCCAAAAGCCAACAAATTATTAGTACTGAAAATTGACACCGGAATCGATATTCGTACCATCGTTTCAGGCATTGCCGAGAGCTTTGCCCCCGAAGACGTCATTGGCAAAAAAGTAACCGTTTTGACCAACCTTGCACCTCGAAATTTGCGAGGTGTTGATAGTCAAGGCATGATTTTGATGACCAAAAACGCCAACGGAAAATTGGTTTTTATCAATCCCGATTCAGAAAATGTAACAAACGGTGCAGAAATAAATTAATAAAAATGCCTCCAAAAATTATAGCTTTTGACGCAGACGACACCTTGTTTGTCAACGAGCCCTATTTTCAAGAAATGGAACATCGATTTTGTCAAATCATGTCGCCCTATTTGTCGCAACACGCCATTTCGCAAGCACTTTTTGAAATCGAAATCAAAAACTTGAGCATTTATGGCTATGGCATCAAAGGATATATTTTGTCGATGATAGAAGCGGCACTACAAATTTCTGAACAAACTATCTCTGTTGAAGCAGTCGAAAAAATAATTGGTTTTGGCAAAGAATTGCTCGAAAAACCAATCGAATTGCTTGACGGTGTGGCAGAAACCTTACATATACTGTCTCAAAAATACACATTAGTAGTAGCTACAAAAGGAGATTTATTAGACCAACAAAACAAATTGCAACGTTCTGGAATTGCTCATTTTTTTCATCATATCGAAGTCATGTCTGACAAAAAAATAGCAGATTATCAAAAATTATTAAACCATTTAGATATTGATGCCAAAGATTTTGCGATGGTTGGAAATTCTTTAAAATCTGATATATTGCCCGTTTTGGAGCTTGGAGCTACTGCTTTCTACGTTCCGTTTCATACCACTTGGGCACACGAAAAAGTAAATTATCATGTAGAGCATCAAAACTTGAAAACCTTCGAAAAAATTATCGAAATTCTAAAAATCTTATAAAATGAAAACCATTTTAGACATTCAAAACTGGAACAGAAAAGAGCATTTTGAGTTTTTTGGTTCTTTTGAAGAACCATTTTTTGGCATGACTTTCAAAATAGATTGCACCAAATCCTTTTTGGATGCAAAGGCAAATAATATATCTTTTTTTGCAGTATATCTTCACAAAATATTAGTCGCAGTCAACGCCATCGAAGCTTTTAGATACCGCATTAATGGCAATGATGTTGTTGTTTTTGACAAAATCAATGCTTCGGCTACTATCGGCAGAATCGACAAGACTTTTGGCTTTTCTCAAATTGAATTTGACTCAGATTTTGATCGTTTTTCAGACAATCTTGCTACCGAAATTGCCAGAATTCAAAACACATCAGGACTTTTTACCAGAGATTTTGACCAATCCAATTTGATCCACTTTTCTGCCGTTCCATGGGTCAATTTTTCGAGCGTTTCGCACGCGCGAAGCTTCAAATTAGAAGACAGTTGCCCCAAAATAAATGTAGGAAAAATGACGGTTTCTAAAAAAGGAAAACATAAAATTGCGGTTTCAGTTCATGTTCATCATGGGTTAATGGATGCAAATTCTGTTGGCGAATTTGCAGATTTACTTCAAAAATTAATGCTTTAAAATTATTTTCATTCCAAAACAGAAAATAAAATAGTCTAAAAAACCAGAAGTTTTTTAGACTATTTTATTTTTGGTATATTGATAACTTTTGATTTATAATAAATATCAAAAGTGTTAATTATTAGTTTTTCAAAGCAACTTTTTTGGTTTTTAAATCACCCAAAATCCGCAATGCTTCTTCTACATATACATCTTTTGAGAGGCTTTCGTGCCAACGTACTCTTTTTTCTTTGAGAACAGAGTCTTTTTCGATTTGCAATAATTCTTCGGGTAATGATTTGAATACCAGCGTGTTTTTATAATCCGAAATCGCTTTATATTTTTTTGACTCCATTTCGACAGCGGCAATCTCTTTTTTAAACTTATCTATATTAAGGCTATACACATTATCGTCTTTGCGACGGTCCAACCATTTTGCATTGTCATCGATCAATTTGAACTGTTGGTTGCCTTGTATTCTATTTTTACTATTTTGGAGTGCTATTTCAAAATCGCTATTTTGAGTCCATTGCGAATAATTTGCAGGGTCAATCTTGTCCCAAGCCATGGCACTTTCCATATCGCGTTCGCCAATTTCAATATAAGAATATCGATCTGGCATGACAACATCGCTGCTAACTCCTTTTAGTTGTGTAGAACCACCATTAATTCTATAAAATTTTTGTGTTGTGGTTTTCAAAGCGCCCATATCTCCAAGACTTTGGTCTCGCAGATATTGATTCAAATTGATTACGTTTTGCACGGTTCCTTTTCCAAAAGTTTGTTTACTTCCAATAATAATGGCACGTTTATAATCTTGCATGGCTGCCGCCAAAATCTCTGATGCCGATGCCGAAAAATTGTTAATCATGATCACTAATGGGCCGTCCCACTGAATTTGAGGATCTGTATCTGACAAAACTTCTGCTTTTCTGCCCACGGTTTTTACTTGTACAACCGGGCCATTGTCTATAAAAAGGCCAGCAATATCAACAACAGTACGTAAAGATCCGCCACCATTATCTCTCAAATCCAAAGCAATTCCTTGAACATTTTGTTTTTTCAATCGTTCAACTTCTATGGCAATATCTTTGGCTGCGTCGCGGCTATTTCGATCCTCAAAATCTATATAAAATTTTGGTAAATAGATAACTCCGTATTTTTTTCCGTCTATTTCAACAGTGCTCGATTTGGCATAAGTTTCTTCCAATTCTACTTCATCACGCATTATTATGATGATCTTGATACTAGAATCAGTAGCTTTTTTGACGGTCAATCGGACTTCAGTTCCTTTTGGTCCCTTTATTTTTTTGACAACTTCGTCCAATTTCATACCCACAATATCCACTGCTTCTGCACTTCCTTGTCCAACTTTTAAAATAATGTCGCCTGGCTCTAACTCTTTTTCCCGCCAAGCTGGCCCTCCGGAAATAAGCTCTGTAATTTCGGTAAAATCATTTTTCTTTTGTAATCTTGCACCAATCCCAAAAAATTTGCCACTGATACTGGCGTTAAACTTCTCTTTGGCCTCTGGAGCAAAATAGGAGGTATGCGGATCATACCGCTCTGCAATAGTATTCAAAAAAACAGCAAACCAATCCTCACGATCAAAATCTTTGATTGCTGCAAAATAATCGTCTTCTGACTTCATGGCACTATCACGAACTTCTTTTTCAAGTTGGTCATAAGTTTTTGGAACCAAATCTTTGGCTTCATCCTTATTTTTTTTCTTATTTGAAACAACTCCATTTTTCAAATCTTCTTGCATTTTGATTTTATCTGTCAATGATGCTAATGCCGAAAGTTTGATTTGTTTGCGCCACAAATCTTTCAAATCGGTAGTGTTTTTTTGATAAGGATGTTTGTCATAATCCGTGTCAAAATTTTCGTCTATAGTATAATCGATTGATTTTGAGAGTATTTCTTTATAATATTGTTTGCTTTCTTCTACCCGCTGAAGATATCGATTATAACTTAAATCAAAAAAAGTTAGATCCTTATTTTTAATTTCGTCATCTATTTCAGTTTCATATTTTGAAAATTCTTCAAAATCTGATTTTAAAAAATAACGTTTGTATGGGTCCAAAGCCTTTACAAAATCTTTGAAAATACCTTTAGAAAAATCATCGTCAAGAGGATGTGGCGCATAATGAGCTTGTGCAATTACAACACTCAAAAGTTCCAAAAGTTGTTTGTCTTTTTCGGGGTCACCCACTTTTTTTGTCTTGCCATTAAAGGCAAATAACGAAGCCGAAAGTGCAATAATTGCAAGTAAAATTTTATAATTTGTTTTCATAAAATGTAAAATGG
Source organism: Bacteroidota bacterium (assembly GCA_043748255.1). Classification (GTDB taxonomy): domain Bacteria; phylum Bacteroidota; class Bacteroidia; order Flavobacteriales; family Flavobacteriaceae; genus Flavobacterium. The sequence continues at coordinate 14,039 of JAYTNQ010000412.1, read as the reverse complement.
TAGCCATCAATTTTTTGTCTAAAATAATGAAAAATCGTGCCAAAATAAATTTTGACAACCCAATTTTTTGTTAAAAAAAGTTGCGCTTATACAAAATAAAAAACGTTTTCTTAAATACAAGAAAACGTTTGAATTTTTTTTAAAATGGCAAATCGTCGTGATCTTCTTCTTTAAAATTTTCTGCCGGCGGAAATGCCGCTTCTGCTGTTGGCATTTGTTGTGGCGTTGGTGCGCCTTCTGGTTGAACTTTTGCTATTCGCCATCCTTGAATAGTGTTAAAATAAACCGTTTCTCCTTGATTATTTGTCCATTCACGACCTCTCAAATTGATGTCTATCTTGACATTATCGCCTGCCTGATAGTTATTCAATAATTCGCACTTGTCTTGTACAAATTGTACCGATATAAATTGCGGATATTGCTCGTCAGTTGTGACAACTATATCTCTTTTTTTGAATCCAGATGTACCTACTTCTTTGGTTACATCGATCATTTTTACTCTTCCTGAAACTTCCATTTTTAAATATATTTATTGTTTGTATTGATTTTTATACTCTTTTGGCTAATAATAATTTCCATGCTTGCTCTACTTGTTCGGCTGCTATCAAAGCTTTTGCTTTTCGCTGAATTTTTTCTTCATCGGCGGTACTCAAAACACTTTTTATTTCAAAATTTTTATTTACAAATATAGCAATTTCTTCAATAGTGGGCAAGTTTTCTATATTTGCCAATTTCCCTAAATCATTTCCGTCAAAAACACCACTTTCTTTAATAAATTCGGGTATTTTATCTACTCCAATTCCAAGATTTGTAATTGGTTTTGCAATTTCAAACAAACCTCTGTTGGCTCTTGAATAAAAATTTCCACCCATCCGGGCAACCAAATCAACCTTGTTTTGATCGATATTTCCGTTTGCATCTAATACATTTTCATGAATATGAATTTTAAGTACTTCACAGATCACCAAATTTCCTGCTCCTCCATTTTCGCCTAACGAAATCACCTGATTCACGCTGCATTCAAACTGAATTGGTGATTCTGCAACCCGAAAAGGCTTTACAATATCTGACGGAATTGAGGTCAAACCAGCTTTCTCAAATTCATTTACACCTTGAGCATATTCGCTACTTGCCAAAGACATTTGCTGTACAATTTCAAAATTTACGACATTTATTACTACTTCTTTTGTAGCAATTGCATTCAACAAAGTATGTTTGTTGGAGTTGTCTCTTACTTTTTTGGCGGGCGAAAATATTAAAATCGGTGGATTGGCACTAAAAACATTAAAAAAACTAAATGGGGCCAAATTTGGCCTTCCCTTTTCGTCGATTGTACTTGCAAATGCTATTGGTCTGGGTGCGATGGCACTTTGCAGATAATTTTGTAGCTGTGCTGTAGAAATTTGATTGGGTTCAAAACTGTGCATTTTTTTTATTTTTAACAAAAATAGTAAATTGATTTTGGGTTTGAAACTTTATTTTGTTTTTTTTGAAACCTATTATATAATCATCATTTTTGAAACCAATTTATGTTGTATAGCTCATTACTTTTGTCACTTCCAAAATATTTTTTTGGCTGTTGCCAATATAAATCTGATTATTTATCACAAAAACCGGACGACTCAAAAAAGTAAAGTGTTCCAAAAGATATCGTTTGTAATCCAACTCGGTCAAATTTTTATTTTTCAAATCAAGCGTTTTATATAAAATCGCTTTTTTGCTAAACAGATTTTCATAACATTTTGATAATGAATATAAAAATTCTAAATCGGCCTCTGTAAGTGGGTTTTGTTTGATATCATGAAACTCCAAATCGGTGTTTTTTGGTAAAGATTTGATTATTTTTCTACAAGTATCGCAAGAAGCGAGATAAAATATTTTGTTCATTGTAAATTTTTTTATGCAAAGAAAATTCATTTTGAATAAAATTTACTATTTTTATCAAAAATATAATAATTATGCACCAAACTTTTGAGATCACTCGGTCTAGCCGAAAAATTCTATCTACTTTTTTAGAAAATCATTCCCTCGAACAGCTCAATAAAATACCAGATGGGTTCAATAATAATTTGATTTGGAATATTGGACATATTATAGTGGTACAACAAATGTTGGTTTATGGTTTATCTAATTTACCCTTGATTTTGCCTGACGAAATGGTTCAAAAATACAAAAAAGGAACAAAACCTGAAACCTTTGTTTTGCAAGAAGATGTAGATTTGATTCAATCTTTTTTGTTTGAAACAATCAACAAAACCAAAGATGATTTTAAAAAAGGCATTTTTAAAAGTTATTCGGAATACACCACAATGTCGGGCGTAGTAATCAAAAATGTCGAAGATGCGATGTCGTTTAACTGCTATCATGAAGCCATTCACACTGGTGTTTTAATGTGTATTCGCAAATTTGTTTTATGATTTTGATTTAAAAATTTTAACAAATGCGGTTATGGGCAATTCGTTTTTTCAAGTTTAAAAACCGTACATTTGTTTTTTATAAAAATGAAAAATAATTTTCTTCAAAATATCAATTCACCGGCAGATTTAAGAAAATTATCTCTGTCTGAATTGCCACAATTAGCTTTTGAATTACGAGATTTTATAATCAATATTGTAGCCACAAAAGAAGGTCACCTTGGTGCGAGCTTGGGCGTTGTAGAGCTCACAATTGCGCTTCACTATGTTTTTGACACACCAAATGATTTGTTGGTTTGGGATGTTGGACATCAGGCCTATGGTCACAAAATTCTGACTGACCGTAAATCAATTTTTCATACAAACCGACAATTTAACGGCATTTCAGGATTTCCAAAAAGATCAGAAAGCCCTTATGATAGTTTTGGTGTTGGTCATTCTTCTACCTCAATTTCAGCGGCCTTGGGTATGGCTATAGCATCAAATTTACAAAATAATTTCGAAAAACATCACATTGCCGTTATTGGCGATGCTTCTATAGCTTCTGGTATGGCGTTTGAGGGGCTAAATCATGCTGGTGTTTCACAGGCCAATTTATTGGTAATTTTGAACGACAATGCCATCGGGATTGACCCAAGTGTTGGGGCACTCAAAAATTATTTTACAAAAGTCAAAAACAATAAAAACGAGTCTCAAAATAACATGATTAGGTCGTTACAATTTGAATATTCTGGACCAATAGATGGTCACAATATAGAGTTGATAATAAAAGAGTTGCAGAGAATTAAATCTATAAAAGGGCCAAAATTTTTGCACCTTATCACCACCAAAGGAAAAGGACTTCAGCTTGCCGAAGAAAACCAAGTGATATATCACGCTCCTGGAAAATTTGATGCTGTATCTGGTGAAATTGAACCTCAAATACACCAACATTTGCCGCCTAAATACCAAGATGTTTTTGGGAAAACCATTTTAGATTTGGCCAAAAAAAATCAAAAAATCGTAGGTATAACGCCGGCTATGCCCACCGGAAGCTCGCTCAAATTGATGATGGACGTTTTTTCAGATCGTGCTTTTGATGTTGGAATAGCAGAGCAACATGCCGTTACTCTGGCTGCAGGTATGGCTACACAAGGTATGATTGTTTTTTGTAACATATATTCAACTTTTTTGCAACGTGCTGTAGATCAAATTATTCACGATGTTGCTTTACAAAATTTGCCTATCATTTTTTGTTTAGATCGAGCAGGGCTTGTTGGCGAAGATGGCGCAACCCATCATGGCGTTTTTGATATTCCAATTTTAAGATGCGTACCTTCGATGATATTATTTGCCCCGTTGAATGAAATTGCGCTTCAAAATATATTATACACCGCACAGCTTGGTTTGGCTAATCCAATCGCCATTCGATATCCGCGAGGTCGTGGGCAATTTGAAAACTGGCAACAACACTTTTTTGGAAAATATCAAAAAATTGAAATTGGAAAGGCAAATTGTTTGAAAAAAGGTACTAAAATAGCAATCCTTTCAAACGGAACAATAGGCAATAATGTAATTGTATCACTTTCAAAAACCAAAAACAAATCACTCTTTTCTCACTACGATTTTCCGTTTATAAAACCCCTGGACACCGTGTTGCTTTCTGAAATTTTGATCCAATACCAGCTTGTTATAACCATAGAGGATGGTGCAATAATGGGTGGTTTTGGCAGTGCTGTTTTAGAATTTGCCACCACAATCAAGCACAAAGTGATTTTCAAAATACTTGGAATTCCAGATCAATTTGTTGAACACGGAAGTATCATAGAGTTGCAAAAATTTTGTAAAATTGATTCAGACAGTTTGATTGCTATTTTTGAGGATTTGCAAAATGAAATAACCAAAAGTAAAATATAAAAAAATGAACGAAAATACTAATGATTATATTTTAATTGGAGCAGGAATTATGAGTGCAACATTGGCCGTTTTTTTGAAAGAATTGGAACCAAATTGTAGTATTTCTATTTTTGAATGTTTAGATAAAGCTGCTCAAGAAAGTACGGCAGTTTGGAACAATGCTGGGACAGGACACAGTGCTTTTTGCGAACTTAATTATACACCAGAGGACAAAAATGGCAATATAGAGGTTCAAAAAGCCATTAAAATTGCCGAAAATTTTGAAATATCAAAACAATTTTGGTCGTTTTTAGTGTCCGAAAAAAAAATAACATTGCCAGAAAACTTTATCCATAGCATGCCGCATTTGAGCTTTGTATGGGGTAAAGAGCATGTTGATTTTCTTAAGAAAAGGCAGGAAGCCATGCAGAAAAATCCACTTTTTCAGCAAATGGAATTCTCTTCAAACCCATCTCAGCTGCAAAAATGGATGCCGTTAATCATGAAAAATCGTTTGACAACAGATCCGGTTGCGGCAACTTTTATGCCACTTGGCACCGATGTGAATTTTGAAAACCTTAGTTTGTCAATGTTTCAATATTTAGAAAACCAACCTGGTGTAACAATTTATTACAATCATAAAGTAAAAAAGATAAAACAAAAAAAAGAGGGTCATTGGCAATTAAAAATAAAAAATTTGACAACAGCAACAACTTTTAAAACCATTTCAAAATTTGTTTTTATTGGGGCTGGTGGAGCGTCGCTTTTATTATTAGAAAAAGCCAATATTGCAGAGGGAGAGGGGTATGGCGGATTTCCAATAAGCGGACTTTGGCTGAAATGTAACAATACTAAAGTTATAGAGCAGCATCACGCCAAAGTATATGGAAAAGCTAATGTTGGTGCGCCTCCAATGTCTGTGCCACATCTCGATAGCCGAATCATTAATGGCAAAAAAGAATTGCTTTTTGGGCCGTTTGCAGGATTTTCGACCAAATTTCTCAAAAGCGGATCCTATCTCGATTTGATTCGATCTATCGAAACCGAAAATATTTTTCCGATGCTCTCCGCAGGTTATCACAATGTAGCTCTAACCACTTATTTATTAAAACAAGTGCTTCTAAATCATGATGATAGAATTGATTCTCTGCGTGAATATATGCCGTCTGCAAAAGCATCAGATTGGCAATTGCTTCAAGCCGGACAGCGTGTTCAAGTAATTAAAAAGGACAAAACCGAAGGAGGTATTCTAGAATTTGGCACCGAAGTTATAACACATTTTGACGGCTCACTTGCCGCACTATTAGGAGCGTCACCTGGTGCTTCTACTGCTGTTTCAATAATGATTGATTTGCTATCACGTTGTTTTTCTGATCAAATGAAGAGTCCAGAGTGGCAATTCAAACTCAAAAAAATGATTCCTTCTCTTGGAACAAATCTAAATGAAGACGCATTGTTTTTAAAAAAAATTCGCCATTACACACATAGCACTTTAAAGTTAGAAATTTAGGGTTAACTGCATGTTTTATAAAATAAAATAGTATTTTTGCGAACCATTTTTAAAAGATTTTTCTTTAAATTAATTCAAAAGCAATGATTTTACCAATTGTAGGTTATGGAGATCCCGTTCTGCGCAAAATTTGCCAAACAATTTCTATTAATTATCCAGATTTGAAACAAATAGTTGACGATATGTATGAAACCATGTATAATGCTTGCGGTGTTGGTCTTGCTGCGCCTCAAGTGGGTTTGCCCATAAGATTATTTATTGTTGACACGGCTCCGTTTGCAGAAGATGACGATTTGACAACAGATCTGCGAAATCTATTAAAGAATTTTAAACGTACTTTTATAAATCCAAAAATGCTGACTGAAGAAGGCGAGGAGTGGAGTTTTAACGAGGGTTGCTTGAGCATTCCAGATGTTCGAGAAGATGTTTTTAGAAAAGAAAAAATTACAATATCCTATTTTGACCAAGATAATAATCAAAAAACAGAATCATTCGATGGTTTGATAGCACGTGTAATTCAGCATGAATATGACCATGTGGAAGGAGTTTTGTTTACAGATAAAATATCCTCACTCAAAAAACAATTGATAAAAAAGAAATTACAAAATATTATAGAAGGCAAATCTAATCCAGATTATAGAATGAAGTTTTTTGCAAAAAAAGGCAGATAGGCTCTATAAAGCACCAATATATTTGAAAACAAAATAATATAAAAATATGAATTTAGACAAAATTTTAGCCATTTCTGGCAAGCCCGGATTATTTGCCTTGAAATTGCAAACCCGAACAGGATTTGTGGCAGAATCTTTTTTGGACGGAAAAAAAATAACTGTAAACTTGCGAAGCAATGTAAGTTTGCTTTCAGAAATTTCGATTTATACTATTACCGAAGAAAAACCTTTGGCCGATGTTTTGAGAGCAATTGCTATCAAAGAGGATAATGGACCAGCGATTTCGCACAAAGAAAATAACCAAAAATTGATGACCTATTTTAAAGAAATAGTTTCTGATTATGACCAAGATAGGGTTTATCCGTCTGATATAAAAAAGATATTGAGTTGGTATAATACCTTACAAACCAAAGGATTGGTTTCTAAAGAGGCTCCTGAAGCAGCCGTAGAAACGGTTTAATAACAAATTATCCTGCTGTTTTGGTAGGATTTTTTTTGCAATTATCATCAAATGAAAAAATCAAAACAGCCCCAACTTCTTGCCCTCGAACGGCTTATGAATATCATGGACGAGCTTCGCGAAAAATGCCCATGGGATATGAAGCAAACCATGCAGTCATTGCGCCATCTCACTATCGAAGAGACTTATGAATTAGGCGATGCCATTTTGGATAACAATCTATTAGAAATCAAAAAAGAATTAGGAGATTTGTTGCTACACATTGTTTTTTATGCCAAAATTGGCAGCGAAACCAATGATTTTGACCTTGCAGATGTGTGCAACGAAATTTGTGACAAATTGATTCATCGCCACCCACATATTTATGGAAATGTTGTGGTTGAAAATGAAGATCAGGTAAAGCAAAATTGGGAAAAACTCAAACTCAAAGAAGGCAAAAAATCTGTTTTGGAAGGTGTCCCAAAAAGTTTGCCAGCGCTTGTAAAAGCAAGCCGAATTCAAGACAAAGCAAAAGCAGTAGGGTTTGATTGGGAAAAACCAGAACAAGTTTGGGAAAAAGTGCAAGAAGAGTTAGCAGAATTTCAAGTTGAAGTTGTTGCAAACAATCATGAAAAAATGGAAGCCGAGTTTGGCGATGTACTTTTTTCGATGATAAATTATGCTCGCTTTTTGAACATAAATCCAGAAGATGCGCTTGAACGAACCAACAAAAAGTTTATAAATCGCTTTCAATATTTAGAATCTAAAGCCGAGACTATTGGCAAACCATTAATGGATATGACACTTGCCGAAATGGACGTTTTTTGGAATGAAGCCAAAAAGCTGTAAATCAACAATCTATGAAAACGCCTTATTATGCCGTTATCTTCACATCAACCAAAGCATCAGAAACAGATGGCTATGATGAAATGGCCCAGCTTATGATAGATTTGGCCAAGAAGCAAAAAGGGTTTTTAGGCATTGAATCTGCCCGAGATAAAATTGGCATTACCGTTTCATATTGGCAAGATTTGCAAGCTATTAAAGATTGGAAACAACATTCAGATCACCAAATTGCACAAAAGCTCGGTATGCAAAAATGGTATGCAAACTATACCGTTCGCATCGCCCTTGTAGAACGTGAATATAGTTTTGAATAAAATAAAAAACCTTGCAAAGCAAGGTTTTTTATTTTTATTCAATGTTCAAATTCTTGATTTGAAGTAATTTTTCTTTCAAAACGATAAGGTTCTCTTTGTGTTTTTCAATGTTTTTTTGAACTTCTACAACCAAAGGATTCTCTTTTTTGGCACTTTTTACGTTAGAAAAAAATTGAATGTTATTTTCTAATTGAAAAATTTCGGCTTGAACTTCTTCTATTTTTTTTGTCAAAAACATTTTTTCGTTTTCCAACTTTCTGGTGTCGTTTGCATCATTTAGCTGCTCCATTCTGTTGGCAAAGCGCATCATTTCAGAATCTTTTTTGCTCAAACTTAGTTTTTCAAAAAGCGCATCTAATATTTTATTAAACTTTCCGTCAATATGACGACGGGAAAAAGGCACTCGCCCAAAACTTTTCCAAGCTTCAATATGCACTTTTATGGCGTCCAAATCTGCTTTGTGCTCTCCAACCAATTCAAAATCTTTTAAGTTTTCAATATAAGCTTTTTTCTTTTCAAAAGCCTCAACCTCTTCTTGATTTGCCTCGGTTTTTTGAGCTTTCAATTTCTCGAAATAATGGTTGCAAGCCGCTCGAAATTCTTTCCAGATTTTGTCAGAAAATTTTCTTGGAACATGACCAACTGTTTTCCATTCCTCCTGAATTTGTTTCATAATTGGTGTTGTCGTTTCAAAATCGTCACTTTCTTGAAGCGCGATAGCTTTTGCAACCAATGCCGATTTTTTGTTCATATTGTCATGTTGCTCCTTTTTAATATCTTTATAAAAAGAATTTTTTACAACATTAAAATTTCTAACCGCCGTTTTAAAAGCACTCCAGGTGGCTTCGTTTACGTCATTTGGCACTTTTCCGATGGCGAAAAATTCTGCACGAAAAGTTTCAACTTTTTCTACTAATGTTGGCCACGAGGTGTTTGAACTCATTTTTTCAGAAGTCAAACTGTTGATTTGAAATATAATAGCTGCTTTTTTCACCAAGTTGTCATTCTCTACACCTCGTTGCGCTTCAAACAATTGTTCGCGTTTGTCGTGCATGATTTTTGTAAGAGACGAAAATTTTTCCCAAATACTATCTCGATATTCACGCGAAACCGGTCCAATATCTTCTTTCCAAATTTTGTGCAAATCTTGTAATTCTCTGAAAGATTTGTTCAAATCTTCTTCATGAACCAATTCTTCAACACGAGCAATTATTTTTAGTTTTAAATCAAGGTTGTGTTTGAAATCTAAATCACGCGCCTCTCTGTCAAGGTGGAGATAATCATAAAAATTTTCAACATGAAAATGATAATTATTCCAAACGTGGTTGTATTTGTCTTTCGGAATTGGACCGGCTGTTTTCCATCTCTCTCTCAAATCATTAAAATGTTTTAAGGCATCCTTGATATTTTCCTCAGGGTTTATCAGAATTTTTAACTCTTCAACAATTGACAATCTGTTTTCGAGATTTGCTTTTAGATTGCTTTCAAGACCTTTAAAATGTTTATTTCGTTTGTCTCTAAATTGTGAGTATAATTGATCAAACTTAACTTTTAATGGAAAATGATATTCAAAATTTTCTGAAGTTTCAGGATTTTCAGCAAAATATTCATCCTTTTTTTCTTCTATAAAATGATTATATTTTGACAAAAATGCAGTTTTCAAATCTTCAACATGATTTTTTATAACCATTATTTTCTCAACCGCAACCAATTTTTCGAGTTCAGTAACTAAATTTTCCATCGTTAATGACTCATAATCAACAGAGGGAATTTCCTCATGATTTTGAATATTATCTGCACTATCTGCCGCATTTGAAGCCACAATTGCATCAATAGCAACTTGTTCATCTGTTCCAATATTTGGCTCAATTAGCAAAGTATCGTTGGCAAGCTCCTCATCCGTCAGGGCAACCTCATGGCCTTCGGCTTGCGAATTTTCGTTTTCAGTAAGATGATCTAATTCTAATGTTTTAATTTCAGCAACAGTATCTAATTGATTTTCAGTTGTTTCGTTGTTTTGCAATAGTTGATCTGCATTTCCATCTGCATCAAGCAGGTTATCATTCTTTTCTTCTAACATTTTATAAAATGTGTAAGGTTGCTAATTTTTTGAGGGCGAAAGATACTAAAGGTGTGCTAAAATTCAAAACAAAACCTTTATTTAAAAAAATATTTTAAAAAAAAATTGCAAAATAACAGCCTTTTTTTGGGTATTATTTGCAATTTTGAGGAATATTAAAAGTAAAAGTATTACTTATTTTTTTAAACTTAATCCTAATGGAACCATTAATTTGCCTTTTTCATAACGATTAAGATAGAATAAAAGTGGTTTATTTTGTCCTTCCCAATTGATTTCATAAATATCTAAAAAACCAACTCCAATTTCGGTAGTTTTCGTAGGAAATGGACAACAACTTTCAGTTTTTTTAAATGTTATTTTTTCGCCTTTTGGTCCAGCCAATGTATTTAAAAAACGTTCTTGATTACTATTTTCGTCTTTTGTGTTTTTATAAAAAACGTTTATTGGGTAATCTTTATCATAACCATATTTCTTGTCTTTACTATATTCTGTAATAATAAAAGTATTAGCTGCTGTCAATTTAGGTACAGGAGCATTTTCATCTACATTTTTTAAGGTAGATTTGGTACTTACACAAGAACTTAGAAAACAAGATAAAATAAGGAAAGTGATTAGTTTAGTTTTCATTTTTTTTCTTTTTTGGTTTGAATTACTAATGCAACAATTGCGCCAGTTATAGTACCCATTGATAAAGCTCCAAAAAAGCCTTGAATGATATAACTTTTTAAACTAAAATAGGTTTCTGCTGCAGATTGTGACATATATTTTTTTTCAATTGAATATTGAATTGCATTTTTGAAAAATTCGGGAGAAATAATTGTTGTTGTTGTCACTTGAACTAAAGGACTAAATATTGAAATGATAAAAGAAAGAATTATACCAGAAATAAAGCCCTCTTTCCATGTCATATGATTATGATAAGTAACCTTCTTTTTGTCTTTTATTGCCAGAAAATAAATAATTATAGCCGGTATTGCGAATAGATTGGTGTAAATAAGTTGTTTGTCTATATGAATATCGTGTAATCCGACTATTTTTTCTAGAAACATCCATAATAATGCTATTATAGAATATACAATAGCCCATTTTATTTCTAATGAATAATTTTTCATTGATTGAGACTGAATTAAATTCAAAAATAATAGTTTATTTCTTATTGTAAGATATTTAAAGCAAAAAATCAATAGAATTGTTACTTTTGCATAAAAATTAATTATGAATTTTATTTTTCAAACATGGCATTGGGCCGTATCTGGTTTTTTGATCGCTTTGATAATGCTAACACTTAATTATTTTGGGAAAGTATTCGGAATGTCTTCAAATTTGAGGTCATTATGTACTATAGCTGGAGCAGATAAATATTCGGATTTTTTTAAATTTGATTGGAAATCTCAACGATGGAATCTTATTGTTGTTTTTGGTGCAATGATTGGAGGATTTGTAGCTGTAAATTTTATGAAGGATCATTCAAATGTTGCAATTAACCCTAAAACAATTGAGAAGTTGCAAACTTTGGGAATTGATGCACCAAATGGGAAATTATTACCAAATGCATTATTTAGTAATGAAATATTTAGTTCGCCAAAAATTATTTTTATATTGATTATTGGAGGTATATTAATTGGCTTTGGTTCTAGATATGCTGGTGGTTGTACTTCAGGACACGCTATTGCTGGAATTAGTAATTTACAACGACAATCTCTTAAAGCTGTAATTGGTTTTTTTATTGGCGGATTAATAATGGCACATGTTATATTGCCTTTAATTTTTAGTATATGAAAGCATTAAAATACTTAATAGTTGGTTTTGTCTTCGGAATAGTGTTAACAAAATCTGAAGCAGTTTCTTGGTATCGTATATATGAAATGTTTCAGTTTCAATCTTTTCATATGTATGGAATAATCATAGTTGCTATAATAGTAGGTACTATTGGAATTCAAATTATCAAAAAGTTAGAGCTTAAAAATGCAAAAGGGCAAGTTTTTAATATTGCTGACAAAGAAAAAGGATCTTTTAGATATTGGATAGGAGGATTGTTTTTTGGACTGGGTTGGGCACTAGTTGGATCTTGTCCTGGTCCAATATTTATTTTAATTGGTGCTGGATTTTTACCAATGATTTTAGTATTATTTGGAGCTTTAATAGGAACTTTTCTTTATGGTATAATAAAAGAAAAATTACCACATTAAATTATACAATTTCTGCACTTAGCCCCGCTTCTAATAATTGAGTACATTGAGGTTTTAATTCATCAAAAGACCCTGTTTTTACGGTACATTTTCCTTTATAATGAACAAGAATTGCACATTGTTCTGCTTGTTCAGCAGAATGTTTGCAAGCAGTAATTAATGTATCTATAACGTGATCAAATGTATTTACATCATCATTATATAGTACAATTTCATTGTTAATATCAACTGCTTCAAGTACGGAACATTGTTCTTGTATTTTCTCTATTGTTGCCATGTGTTTTGATTAAATCAAGTTGCTAATTTACGTATTTCAATGATACCCAATTATTTCTTTGAATTTTTTTAACATATGTCAATCCTTTTTCTACACATGATTCATTTATATATGGAATGTCTTCTTCGTAAAAACCACTAAAAAGAATGGTGCCGTTTTCATTTAAACAATCTACATAGCTTTGCATGTCATTTAAAAGAATATTTCTGTTAATGTTAGCAATAATCAAATCATACTTTTTATCTTTTAAAAGAAAAGCATCACCTTCATATACTGTAATATTATTACAATTATTTCGTTCACAGTTTTCTATAGAATTTAAGAAGCACCAATTATCAATATCAATTGCATCTATAGGTTTAGCACCTTTCATTTCAGCAAGGATAGCTAAAATTGCAGTTCCGCAACCCATATCAAGTGTTTTCAATCCAGTTACATCCATTTCTAATAAATGTTGTATCATCATGTGTGTAGTTTCATGATGACCAGTTCCAAAACTCATTTTTGGTTCAATTATAATTTCATATTGCGCATTAGACATCGGATGAAATGGAGCACGAACATGACATTTGCCATCAACATCTATGGCTTCAAAATTCTTTTCCCATTCTTCATTCCAATTTACTTGTTCTATTTCCTCTATAGTATATGATATTGTAAATTCAGGAGAATTCAATATATAAAGATCTTCAAGAATATTTGAATTCCACAATGATTTTTGAATATAAGCTGTAATTCCATATTCACTTTCAACAAAGCTTTCAAAAGGTAATTCGCCCAATTCAGCAATTAATATTTCAGAACCTAAATCCTTTGGTTCAATCAAAAAATGATATCCTAAATAGATGTTTGACATTGTAATTCTTTTTGACAAAGGTATACATACTTATATTGATTTAAAAATTTATGTCTTAAATCACACTTTATCAGTGCTATTAAAAAAAATAAAAAAAATACCAATAAAAACATTTGTTGTAGATAAAAAAAGGTGTTATATTTGCACTCCTCAAAAGGGATAAAAACTTAAAAAAAAGATGTTTTTTTTAGAATTAAAAAAATTAAAAAAATAAATCAAAAAAAGTTTTGGTATTAAGAAATAAAGGTTACTTTTGCACCCGCTAAACGAGGCAGATTTGAGAGAGTTTGGGTAGTTTAGGGGAATATAGAAGAAGACACGTTCATAGACATATTGAATTGACAGCCGTTCTGATGTAAATCAGAACAAATAAAAAGAGAGTAAGCGAATCGGAAGATTTGAAGAGACTAGAGAATTCGTCGAAAAATTATAAAAATATACGATGAAGAGTTTGATCCTGGCTCAGGATGAACGCTAGCGGCAGGCTTAACACATGCAAGTCGAGGGGTATAGTAGCAATACTAGAGACCGGCGCACGGGTGCGTAACGCGTATGCAATCTACCTTTT
>JAYTNQ010000411.1:0-2853 GCA_043748255.1 Bacteroidota bacterium | reverse complement strand
AAAAAACTAAAAAAAGTAATCCCTAAAGTTGTGGTTTGATTAAAGATTAGAAAACACGATATTCCTAAAAACACAGACAAAATCAACACTTAAGTTGTGGTTTGATTAAAGATTAGAAAACACGATATTTAAACGTGTGCGTGTGTTGCATTGTATGCTGTTGTGGTTTGATTAAAGATTAGAAAACACGATATTAATTAGAGAATGCGAATAAAATAACCATATGTTGTGGTTTGATTAAAGATTATAAAACACGATATTAGTTGGTGTCTTACCTTCTAATATTCAATAAATTACAAACAAAATATCGTAAAAAAAATGCTTCTTTTTTGGTTTGATAACCCAAAATTGAAGCATTTTTTGTTTTTAAAAAAAATAAAATATTTTTATAAAAAATTATCGTTTTTTTGCGATGTAGGGGCAGGTCGCGACCTGTCCGTACGGAATGAAGATAAAAATTATCGTTTTTATGCGATGTCGGGGCAGGTCGCGACCTGTCCGTTCGGAATGATGATAAAAAATATCGTTTTTATGCGATGTCGGGGCAGGTCGCAACATGTCCGTTCGGAATGATTTTAAAAAATTCGTAAATATGAAAAATAGAAAAAAAAACAGATTAGTAGGATATGATTATTCCAAAAATAATTTATATTTTGTCACATCATGCGTCAAGGATATGCAATGTTGTTTTGGTTATATAAAAAGCGTGGAAACAAACAGTATTTTACCCGCGGAAAATAATTCCGAAAAAGAAGCCGTTCTTGATCTGTCGATAAATGAATTTTTGGTAACCCCTATTCGTAACCCAAAAAAAAGTATCAATGATATAGCTGAAATGGTATTGAATCAATATGGAAATATTGTAAATAGTCAATTAAAATGGTTAGAAATTCAATATCCGTATATATCACTTCACGCACATATAGTCATGCCAAACCATATTCATGCCATAATTGAAATCAATTCAAATGTAATGAAAACGAATGTTGAAATTTCTGAAGCTACTGCAAAAATCAAAATAAAATCACTCTCACAAATCATGGGTGCTTTCAAAACTACAAGTTCAAAAATGATTCATAATACTGGATTTGAAGATTTTTCTTGGCATCGCTCCTTTCATGATCATATTATTAGAGACGAAAGGGCTTATTTTAAAATAATAAATTATATCAGAAATAATCCAAATGTTTGGTATTCAGATAAATTTAATTTAAAATAAAAGCAAAAATAGTCTAATAAATTTGTGCTTTTTCGCTAACCTGTCATCAAAAATTCATACGTACAATGGCTATAGAACATTTTTTTTCTTGACTTGGCAAAAAAACCTCCGTTTCTTTGGGTTATTTCATTATTGTATTTGGTAATATTTTCAAAAAACTAAAACAATTCCAATTGTTGAGGCGTCATACTTTTGGGCTGTGGTTTGTTACCTACATAATTAATGATGTTGCCAAACTGCTTGTCTGTTATCCGCAAAACGCTTACTTTGCCTAATGCAGGCACCAAACTATGAATTCTTCTCTCGTGCACATCGGCACTTTCGCTACTTGCACAATGCCGAAGATAAACCGAAAACTGCATCATACTAAAGCCATCTTTGAGCAAATTGAGTCGAAATTGCGAAGCGTTTCTACGATCTTTTTTGGTTTCCGTCGGCAGGTCAAAAAACACAAACAACCACATTATTCTATACCCGTTGAGATCCATAATTTGGGATATTTGATGCGTTTGCGTTCCCCCATAAAACATTGTTGAAGCGAGCTTGCCGTTTTTTGAAGCGCAATCATCAAAGTGCTTTTTTCGTTTTTGAAATACACAGTTCGGGTTAGAATCTGTAATAATTCACTTTTTATTTTTGAATTAAGTTCTTGTTCTTCAAATTTTTGCATGATTTCAAAAACGCTTTCATCCACAATTGGTCGAAACGGTTCCATAATATCATCGGCCAAGGCAAATGCATTATATTTGCTTTTGTGATGTATTCCAAGTGTGTTTAATAATCCGCTTCCAGACAAGGATCTTGCGGTTGCAGCTCTCAAAATGGCATAACCATAATTCAAAAAATTATTTGGATAATCTCCAAATCTTTCTCTTTTAAACTTGGTTTCAAAAAACGACTTCCAATATTGTTGGGCCGCAACACCTTCCATATTGCTGGTATCGCCACTCAAAACTTTTGACGAAAAAAACTCAAAAGCATTTTTTTGACCACTAATTTTTTCTAATAAAATTCCTTGGTTTTTAATTTTTTCAACAATTGTTTGTTGCCACAATTGCTTTTTTAGCGGTAATGAAGCGTCAATCTGATTTCTAAAAATTTCTTGTTGAATGTGATGACTGTTAAGATTCAGCAACATCGCATTTGGCAGATGGTTTTTTGAACAAAAAATAACGGCTGCATTGTGCTCAACCATCACATTTAATGCCGTGATACTGAAATAAATTTCGGGATTGTCAATCACCAAAAAACCAATATCCTCAATTGGAATGGTACTTTCTTTAGTATCGGTTTTGATTACCAACTGCAAATTTTTGCATGTTATTGAAGCTTTGTTTTCGATGAGTAAGGTTCGTTTTAGCATAATTTGAATGTTAAAATTATAAATAACTCTTAAACGGTTATTATTAAACATCAATAAATATGCCATTATCACTTTTGGCGCACACCACCAACTTCAGTACACTATCTGTCCCGCTGCACGCTATATCTTTTTGGATTTTCTGAAAAAGAAAATCCAAAAAGGATACCGCTGAATCAGGGCGATTTTAGACTTATTGGGTTTTCAAGATATTCTAAAACGAAATGCTATAATAACTATTTGAAGAATGAAAACCAATCAGCTATCAATGTGT
>JAYTNQ010000410.1:0-1019 GCA_043748255.1 Bacteroidota bacterium | reverse complement strand
GCGTGTACGGAATTCCTATAAAAAAGGAACAGCTTGGCAGCGCAACGGACATCGTTTTACTATTTTTGAGTGCCTCAAGATCGGTTTGTGTCAAAATCTCAAGGTGATCTACCGTAAGTGCGCCAAACTCGACCGCCGTTTGAATGCCGTCAATAGCCGTAAACTGATTTACATGCAATTTTGGAACAAGCCCATGAGATTTTGCAGCAGTCAATATTCTTTGGGTTTGCACAATCGAAAAATAGTTGGTTTCAACAAAAACATCAATAAAATCTGCCAATCCATCAGCGGCGATTTCTGGAAGCATAAGATTGATTATCAAATCAATATATCCATCTTGATTGTCTTTGTATTCCGTCGGAAAAGCATGAGCTCCCAAAAATGTCGCTTTGATTGGAAGTTCAAATTTTTGTTTCAATTCTTGAATCACCCGAAGCATTTTGAGCTCACCTGCAACCGTGAGGCCATAACCCGATTTTATTTCGATGGCACCCGTACCAAGACGCATCACCTCAAGAAGCCTTTTTTGGGCTTGTTCATACAAATCAATTTCAGAAGTTTGGTTTAGTTTTTTGGCAGAATTTAGGATGCCGCCACCTCGATTTGCAATTTCTTCATAGCTCAAACCATTAATTCTGTCCACAAATTCTTGTTCGCGATTGCCGGCATACACCAAGTGGGTGTGGCTGTCGCACCAGGTTGGCAGCACAATGCGGTGGGTACAATCTATAATTTGGTGTGCCTCAATTTTGGGCAGATTTTGCATCAATCCATAATCGGCAATTTGGTCATTTTCTATCAACAAATAGGCGTTTTCTAACATCGGAAGAAAGTTCATCTCAACACCTGCGACTTTTCGAATTTCGATATCTCTAACTTGCAAAAGTTGCTTGATGTTGGTGAGAATTGTTTTCATATTTTATGATTTGCGTTTAATATGGCTAAGATAATTCAAAAAACCAACTTCTGCAAATTCAAATTTACAACAAAAAAAGTAAAAAACGGTTTTGAATTTTTGG
>JAYTNQ010000409.1:0-18429 GCA_043748255.1 Bacteroidota bacterium | reverse complement strand
ATTGTTTGTTGTTATTTGTAGAAATTTTTAATCCCTCAAGCAGTTGCATCGGCAAAAAAATATGATCAAACAGACGATCAGTTTTGGTGCCAAAAAGCATATTTATACCCATATTTTCATAAAAATGCTTATTTGAATAATCGTCCAAAATCGTTCTATTAGTTTTGGCAGCATCCAGAATTTGGGTCGAAATTTTGTGATCCAGATGATGATTCAAAACATCAACGAGCATAGTGGTGCAATTTTGATCAATAAATTTGTAATGATAAAACCTTTTGTCAGACGCTACAACCATACTTAATTCGTCAAAAACAGCCTGTTTTTGAATTGCAGATAGCTCTAATTTTTGCTCAAAAACGCCTCTTTGCTCATACATATATTGGTTATAAAAATCTTGAAATTGATCCACAGCAACAAAATAATTCAAGTCTCCTTGCACAAATTTTCTATAAAAATTAGGTGTTCTAAAATCAAAATATCCATAATTGAAAACAATATCAAACACATTTGGTTCTGTCACCCTAATCGCCGAATGTCCAAAAATACTATACAATTCATTTCCAGCATCACAACTCAAAACGCTTATTGAAGCAGCGTCTGTGAGTAGTTTTTTTTGCGAAAAGCCTTTTGGTATTGCTAAAAAAAGGATCAAAACAAAACCTATTTTTGAAATTAAAAAACGCATTATTTATTTTTTTATCGTTGAAAAATGGTTAAATCAATATTTATAGAAAATACATTTGAGTATAAAGCCACACTTTGATTGCCCAAATTGGTGAGTGCATAGTCTATTTGAATGCCACGATATTGAAATCCTAAACCAATATTAGGCTGAAAATCAATTGTTTGTGAATTATCTAATTGTTTGTTGTTTTGAAAATTTCCAACGCCTGCACGAGCAAAAACCAAATCTGAATAAGCATATTCAAACCCAATTGCTGGATCTATGCTCACCGCATTTGAAGCAAAAATAGCATTTGTTTTTTCAAAACGAAGGTTCAAATTGTTTGCCATCAAAAGACTGCTATCATTGTGAAATTCCCATTTTTTGGCAACCCCAAATTGCGCACTTGGAAGCGTAATTTCAGATGTTTGTGGTAAATCTTGATTTTGACCCGGAATTGCTGCCGATATAGCTGCAAACGCGTCATTGTCTATGCTCCAAACATTGTAAGTTGTTGTCACATCGCGAACCATCAGACCGAATTGCCATTCATTGTGTTCAAATTGAAGCCCAATATCAAATCCAAAACCCCACGAGTTTGCAAAATTTCCAATAATTCGTCGTATTATTTTAGTGTTTACACCATATTGAAAACCAGGAACTTGCAGTTTTCGGGCATACGAAAAAGTAAAACCATAATCTGCTACCGAGAACAAATTTATTTTTGAATAGTCTATATTTCCTTGATTGTCAATAAGTTGTGTTGTGTTCAAAATATCATCAACCCCAAATCGAATCATCGAAATGCCCCAAGCACTGCGGTCATCAATTGGTTTTGCAAATGCAGCATAATCAAATTTTGCAATATTTGCAAAATAATTGGCGTGCATGAGCGATGCCTGCGTTGTTTCGAGCTGCATCAATCCTGCGGGGTTCCAATAACACGAATTTACATCGCCACTATTGGCAACAACTGCATTTGCCATGCCAATCGCAGAAGCATTGACACCTATATTCAAAAATTCGTTAGAATATTTTCTAACGCTTTGGCTATTAGAAGTTAAACTGATCAATAATAATATTAAAGAAATTGTTTTTTTCAAATTCAAATGTTTTTACAAATATCAAACAAAAAACGTACAACTCTACAACTTATTGTATTAAATTTGTTTTCTAAAATTATAAAAATGAATTTGAAAAAACATATTCCAAATGCCATCACTTTAATGAACCTTTTTTGTGGCTGCATTGCAATAGATTTTGTTGCCAAAAATCAATTTGAAATCGCTTTTTTGATGGTTTGTTTGGGCATTTTTTTAGATTTTTTTGATGGATTTTTTGCTAGATTATTCAAAGTTTCAAGCCCGTTGGGGCTACAATTAGACTCCCTTGCAGACATGGTTACGAGCGGCGTTGTGCCTGGATATGTAATGTTTTCTATGTTAAAATCAATTTCGCCATCGCCATTTTTGCCGTATTTTGGCTTTGTCATTACATTGGGTGCTTGCTTTAGATTGGCCAATTTTAATATTGACACTAGACAAACAGATTCTTTTATTGGACTTCCAACCCCTGCAAATACGCTATTTGTGATGAGTTTGCCGCTCATTATATCGCAATATGATTCCATTTTTGTTTTAGAAATTTTTGCAAACCAATGGTTTTTGTTGTGTATATCTGCTTTGAGTGCCTATATTATGAATGCAGAAATTCCTTTGTTTGCTCTCAAAATCAAACATTTTTCGATTCGTAAAAACCTACTTCAATTAATCTTCTTGACAATTTCATTTTTTTTATTGTTTCAATTTCAATATTTAGGTGTGGCATTTATTATTGTTTTTTATATATTGCTCTCAATTTTGTTGCCTTTTTTTTCCAAAAAAACACAATAATCATTTCAAATTTATCGCTTTTATCAAATTTTCGGTAGCCAGGTATCGCCCTTTTTCGTTGAGGTGAATAGGGTCATAAAAACAATTTTTTTGATTGATTTTGTCTGAAAAATTAAGGAAATTATAATTTTTATCTACAATTTTAATACTCCTTTGGTAGCTTGGCGGTAAATAAACAATCAATTTGATATTGTTTTTTTGACACAATTGCGCTATCATTTTCAAATAGGGATTGCTTAAAATTATCGTTTTTGAAATCATTTTTCTTTTCTCAAAAACACTATTTCCGTGATAGGCAAAGTTGCCATTATTATCAAATTTGTTGTGATAGTTCGGTTTTGCTGCAGCAACCACAGCTGGAAAAAATATTTCTGAATTATAATATCCAACAGCAATAGCGGGGAAATATTTTGAAATTGCCAAAAAATTTACAAAAGAAGTTTCGTTTTTTTCAAAATATGCTTTTATATAACTTTGATCAATATTGGGCAAAAATCGATAATCATTGAGATTCAAACTTGGATTTGCATTTTCAAGATCTGCTGCACTAACGGCCAATATGCAATGTTTTGTTTTTTTGTGCAAGGCCAAAAAATGCGCTAACATCAAATAATTTGAGTTCAAAAAAGTGCCGTCCATACACAAATTGATACCAATTGCATTTTGGTTTTTGTTTATCAAATTACTATCCAAACCGGTTAATCCAACACTTGATCCAATAATAATATAGTCAAAATCAGATTTGAGAATACTATTTTCTAAAAATTGTGGTTTGTAGAAACTTCCTTTATTTAAAAAATATAAACTTGCAAATGCAATCAAATTGGTGACTACCAATATCACAAAACTATATTTTAGGATTTTTAAAATAAATTTTTTCATTTTTTAAAATTGAAAGTAAATAAATGGTAATTGCTCTTTAAAACTTCCTATCAAGAAAATTAAAAGCAAAATTATGAGGGTGGATTTTCCTGATAAAAGCACTTGAGGTTGGTTTTTTTTGTAAAATTGATAGTCTATAAACAACAGAATCATTATCGAAAAAAACGTAATCATGGACATCAAACTTGTTTTTGGATTCAAAAAAAAGAAATCAGTATTGGGTTTTGAAAATGCGATCATGTTTTTGAAATAATCAAACGCAGCAGTAATAGATTTGGCTCTAAAAAAAATCCAAGTCATAGAAATAATCACAAAAGTGATAATAGTTTGTGACAAAATAGCCCATTTATTAATGAAAAAGAAAGAAGAATTTTTGATTTTTTTTAACAAAACCAAAGGCAAAACCAATAGCGCATGTACAAAACCCCAAAGTATAAAAGTAAGGTTGGCACCGTGCCAAAAACCACTTACTACAAAGATAATCAATACATTGCGAATTGTTTTCCAGATATTTCTATTGGAACCACCAAGGGGAATGTAGAGATAATCGCGGAACCACGAGCTTAATGAAATGTGCCATCGACGCCAAAAATCGGCAGGCGTTTTTGAAAAATAGGGGTAATTAAAATTTTGAAGCAACTCGATTTCAAACAATTTTGAAACACCTATGGCAATATTTGTATAACCGGAAAAGTCACCATATATTTGAAACGAAAACAAAAAAGCTACTAATACTAATGTAATCGGCGAAAAATTTTGAGTGTTTTCAAAAACTTGGTTTACAAAAAAGGCACAATTATTGGCTACAACCATTTTTTTAAAAAATCCCCAAACCATCAATTTGATTCCGTTTGAAGCGTTTTGGTAGTTAAAGGATCTTTTTTTCTGAAGTTGTGGTAGCAAATGTGTAGCTCTTTCGATTGGACCCGACACCAAAAGCGGAAAATATGCTACGAAAAGCCCGTATGTAACCCAATTTTTCTCGGGTTTAATTTTGTTTTTATAAATGTCTATCAAGTATGATAATCCGTGAAATGTATAAAAAGAGATGCCAATTGGAAGTAGGATTTGTAGGGTTTGAAGCTCTGTTTTTAATCCAAATTTTATTAAAATTGCAGAAAAAGAGGTTGCAAAAAAATTGTAGTATTTAAAAAATATAAGCAAAACGAGATGCAATAAGACGGATAATGAGAGCCAAGCTTTTTTGATTTTTTGACAGTTAGATTTTGAAATTTTTTGACCAACAAAATATCCAATTCCGATTGATATTAATAATAAAATCAAGAAACGAAAGTCCCATAACGCATAAAAAAGTAGGCTTATTAAGAACAAAAATAAATTTTGATAGCTGTTTTTTTTAGAAGCAAATTGCCAATACAAAAAAAAGGCAATCATCAAAAAAAGTAAAAATGGTATTGAATTGAAAAGCATTTTTGGTTCGATCTTTTTGTTTGTTTAGCAAACCTAAACTATTTTTTCCAATTTTCACAAAATGATTCATGTATTACACATTTGTCTAATTTTGGACAATTTTTTTAAAAATAATGAATGTTTCTACTGTTTTTTATTTGTATTTCGGTATTTTTATATACATTGCGAGGCTTTAAATTCGACTATGTCATCTAATCGTAAAATTCATTTTGATATTTCTGAACGTAAAATTTTATTGCGTTTTTTTGACGTATTTTCTGTTTTGTTTGCCCTATTTGTGGTCAATTTTTTGTTTAAATTTAATTATTTTGATGTTTCATTTCAAAATTTTTATTGGACTATTGTTTTGGGAATTTATCTGAATGTTTTGGGAACCGTTTTTGAAATGTACAACTTACAGGTGGCGAGTAACCAATTTCAAATTATCAAAAGCATTGTGCTAACAGCCTCAACAACGGTGCTTTTTTATATTATGACGCCTTTTTTTACACCGGCCTTGCCAGTAAATAGACTTCAAATTGTTTATTTTTTTATGGCGGTTTTCCTGGCTTTATTGGTTTGGCGCATTTTTTATCAAAAATTTATTGCTTCTTATCGTTTTGAAAAAAAAGTAATTTTGATTTGTGATCGAGAGCAAGTGCAAGAATTGGTTGATGGATTAGAAAATATTGATCCTCATTTTAAAATAATGGGTTATTTAAACTCTGATATTGATGCAAATGAAAGTTTTAAATATGATTATATTAAAAATTTAGAATTAGATGAATTGGGCACTTTTGTAGCAGAAAATCATATTTCTGAAATTTTAATTGCTACCCAAAAAACGGGTGGAATTACCAAACCGATTTTTGCAAATTTGATGCGGTTTCTACACAAAGGATTTATCATTCGTGAGTATTCTCATGTGTATGAATTGATGACACAGCGCATACCGATACAACATTTTGATAAGGATTTTTATCGTTACTTTCCATTTAATAGAAACAATCATAATAAGCTTTACTTGTTGATTGTAAGGTCTTTAGAGTTATTTATTTCTGTTGTTGGATTGGGTTTTGGCTGCTTGCTTTTGCCTTTTATTTTGATTGGAAATGCGTATGGAAATCATGGAAAGTTGTTTTATAAACAAACTCGCATAGGCAAAAATGGCAAAAATTTTCAAATTTTCAAGTTGCGAACTATGGTTCAAAATGCGGAACAAAAAGGGGCTGTTTTTGCGATGCAAAATGATGATAGAATTACAAAATTTGGTAATTTTTTGAGAAAATCACGTTTGGACGAGGTTCCTCAATTTATTAATATTTTGAAAAACGATATGGCGCTTATTGGACCTCGTCCAGAGCGACCCGTTTTTGTTGATGAGTTGGCCGAAGTGATGCCTTTTTACAACATTCGTCATGTGATAAAACCAGGAATAACGGGCTGGGCACAAGTTAATTATGCTTATGGCGAAAGCATTTCTGATAGCTTGGTAAAACTTCAATATGATTTGTATTATATCAAACACCGAAGTGTTTTTTTGGATATTAGCACGTTGATCAAAACTTTCAATACGATGCTTTTTTATCGGGGTCAATAAATCAAGGAATCAAATTTGTGAGTGCTTCATCAATTGTTTTGTATTCAAACTCAAAGCCAGAATTGATGGCTTTTTGTGCGCTAACAGATTGACTATCATATAGTATATTGCACATTTCGCCTAATACAAGTTGCATTACAAATTTTGGAATATGAGGCAAAAGTAGTTTTTTGTGCAATCTTGATGCTATTTTTTGTGTCAAAAGCTGGTTTGTAATTGGGGTTGGGGCAACTGCATTATAAACGCCATTCCATTTGTTTTGGATTGCATACCAATACATTTTGGTCAAATCATCAACGTGAATCCAGGATTGAATTTGATTTCCGGTACCAAAGGCTGCTCCAAGACCGAGTTTTATTGGTTTTATCATTTCTGGCAAGGCTCCACCGTTTTGGGCAAGTACAATTCCGGTGCGGAGCTTGCAAACTTGAATGCCTATGTTTTCAAATTGATCGATGTTTTGTTCCCAATTTTGAACTACGTTTGCCAGAAAGGAATGGTTTTTTTGGGTTTCATTTTCTGTATAAATTTTGCTGAAGCTATCTGCATAAACGCCTGTTGCAGAGGCAGATATGAGTTGTTTTATTTGATTTGGATTGTTTTTTAGGGTTCTAAAAAGCAAATTTGAGCTAATTGTTCTGCTGGATATGATTTCTTTTTTGTAGTTTGTGGTCCATCTTTTGGTGATGGTTGCTCCTGCCAAATGTATAATGGCATCTACGCCTTCGAGTGATTTTGGGTCAATCTCTTCTTGGCTTGGATTCCAATAAAAGCCTTTGAAATTGTGGTTGTTTTTTATTTTGTGTTTGGATGTTGTAAGATAGTGTATTTCAATTTTGTTTTGCTGCAAAAGTTTTATTAATGATGTTCCTATCAATCCTGTGGCGCCTGTTATAAGAATTTTCATGGTTTTTATTTTGGTTTTTGTTTTGCTTTTTCATCTTTCTGACTTTCTACTTTTTGTTTTGAAAAAAGTGTTTTGAAATGATTTAGGTCTATATTAGCCCCGATTGCAGCGGCATCCTTTTTATTTTTTTCTTTTTCAGAAAAAAATAAAAAGATATAGCGTAAAGCGGGACTTGTGGTGTGCGAGAGCGGGTGGTGTGCTTCAAAAAAAAAGAAAATTTTATTTGGTTTTAGGTTGTTTTTGGCAAAAATATTTCGGCAATCATACAGCGTGCGCTGCCACCGCCGCAGGCTTCGATGGTGTCAAGGTTGCTGCTGATGATGGTGACGTGCTCTTCTATTTGTGCGAGTTGTTTTTTGGTGAGGCTTTGGTGTGCGGCGGTGCTCATCACCAGATAGCGGCGGTCGTTGCTGCCTTTGAGCTCGAGCATGTTGCCTGCAAAGTTGTTGACTTGTGCTTCGGTGATGCTGATGATTTCTTTGCCGTCGGCTTTGAGAGAGTCGATGACCATTTTGCGTTCTTTTTTGTCGTCTATGCTTTCTGGGCATATCACCGCAAATGTGTCGCCGATGCTCATCATCACGTTGGTATGATAAATGAGTTTTCGTTCGTTGTTGATGGTTTGATAGGCCTCGAATATGATGGGTGCGTATTCAAAATCTTCGCAAAATTCGATAAATAGTTCTTCGTCTGCACGTGGCGACAGGGCGCAATAGGCTTTTTGGTTTTCGCGATCTAGGATGATGCTTCCGGTGCCTTCGAGATAAAAATGGTCTTCTTCGGCTGATGTATAGTCCATGATGTCATTGACTTGAAAGCCGTTGTCTTCGAGCAGGTCGAGTATTTCTTCGCGGCGTTCGAGGCGGCGGTTTTCGGCAAACATGGGGTATAGCACGGCATCGCCATTTTCGTGAAAGGAAATCCAATTGTTTGGAAAAACAGAATCTGGGGTATCTGGGCTTTGGGTGTCATCTACTACGGTCACGTCTATGCCTACGGTGCGCAATTTTTTGACAAAAGTGTCAAATTCTTGTTGGGCTTTTGTGTTTACGGTTTCGGGCGATAGGTTGTCGAGCACTTTTTGATAATAGTTGTTGACGGCGGTTTGCTCGTTCATTCTAAAGGCTACTGGGCGTATCATTAATACGCTGTTTGTGGTTTGGTTCATCTTGTTATTTTTCGCGGATTAGGGGTAGTGTTGAGCAGCGCAATAGGCCTTCTTGCTTGGCTATTTCGGCATAGGGAATGGTCTCTACGGTAAAGCCGTTTTGGTCGAGCCATTGGTGGAGTCTAGTAAATTTTTGTTCGATTACAATTATTTCGGGCGAGATCGAAAAGACGTTTGAATTCATGTCATACATCTCGTCGCGGGTGAGATAAAAGAGGTTTTCTTTACCGATAAGGTTGACCAAAAACATATAATCGGCTTCTTCTCTAAAGCCATTTTTGTAGATGATTCCTTTGTTTGTGCCTATGGGTTGAAAGCAGCAATCGAGGTGCAGTGCATTGTCGTGGGCTTCGATTTTCGATTTCACGAGGTCAAAGGCTTTGACGATTTTGTGTGGAAAAAGCTTTTGTATGTAGGCTACGCCTTGCAGATTTGTTCTGGCGGTGATATAGTCTTTGTAGTCGCTGCCTTTGTAGGTGCCAATAAATATGTAGTCGTTCCAGAGCATGACATCTCCGCCTTCAATATGTGCTTCGGCAGGTGGTCTCACTACTTTTTTTGGATCTATCTGGTCTATGATGTATTGTATGGCGTCTAATTCGCGCTCACGCTCTGGCAATATATTGGCTTTGACAAAGGTGTCTTCTATGACAAATCCAATGTCTCGTGTAAATATTTGGTTGTAGTTTTCGATCAGGCTGGGGCGATATACTTTTACGTTATATTTTTCAAAAACTTCCAAAAAAGCGTTCATTTCGGCTATCATATCGGCTTCTATTGGATAGGTGCCGGCCAAAATGTGTTCGAGCGATTTTGGGTCATAAGCTTCTTCGGCAGTTGGTGTTGGGCCATTGCTGTTTGCGATTCCAAGCACAACTGCTACTAATTTTGATGTTTCGTTTTGAAGGTGTATCGGTAACATAAAAGTTTCTTTGTTTTTTTACAAATATAAAAAAACGCTACAAATTGCAGCGTTTTTTATAGTATTTTTATTTTTTATTGTGCCGAGATGCTTCCGCCGGAGCTTTCTTTTATAAAAATGGTTTTTGGTTTTTTGAAATAATCTATTGAGGCTCCGCTAGACGCTTTTGCATCGAGTGACTCGATTGGCGTTACCTTGGTTGTGCTTCCGCTACTTGCTTCTGAAACGACTTGGTTTGCCATTAGTTTTTTGCAATTCAGGTCGCTTCCGCTTGAGGTGTCTGTGCTTAATTTTTGTGCTTTTCCGCTGATTGTGGCACTGCTGCCACTTGATGCACCGACACGCATATCGTTGGCTTCAATCTGAATTGTCATTTCGCTACCACTACTAGATTTTATGATTATGTCTTTGACAATAAGCGTATTATCGCATTTTAGATTGGCACCACTGGAGGTGGTCAATCCAGATATTACAGGCAAATGTACTGTGGCTTTTGGAGATTTTGAGGAAGAATATCCGCTTGCTGCCGAAATTTTGAGTACACCACCCTCTATTTTTGTCAAAATTATTTCTTGCAAATTCTCGTCTGTTTCGATGCTAATAGATTGATTTTCTGATTGCGAAATAACGGCTTCGATTCCGTTGCTGACTTCAATTTTTTGAAAATCTGAAGTGATTGTTCGATTTTGCGTGCTTACGTTGCCATTTCCTTTTGTTTTGGTTTCATAGTCGTTATAAGACATTTTGCAGGAGGCAAAAATTATTGCAACTGCTGTTGCTATAAGCACTTTAGTAAGATACATAATGGTTTTGATCATGGTAATTTGGTTTTAGTGGTTGCTATTTTCATTTTGATAATCGAAATGATTATGGTGTTTTTTCTGTTTGATCGAAATGTTGGTTTGAGTGCTATCATCATTAACTTCTATATCGCCAAAGTCATTTTCTTCGATAGGACAATTTTCGCATTTTATTTGCAAATCGCCAACTCTGTAGGTATAATCGCTAGAGCTGAAGTGGAGATTGAAAAAATCGTTGTTTGATTGGTCAAATTCTTGAACACTTTTGTCGGCTTTGAAGAGCGTATTTTTTGGCAGATATAAAATAACTTCTACTTCTTGATCTCTAAATTTGTTTGTCAAATCTGTCAACCAATAGTTATCCAAAAGTAAGGTATTTTTTTGAATTTTAAAACCATATTTAATTTTTTCTGACATTTGTTTAGATTCAAAAAGGCTGCTACCTTGTGCGGTTTTGTTAATGACCAAATACGGTAAGGATTGCTCTGTTTTTTCGACCGAAAACTGAATTTCATTAGAATAAATCACTTCGTGGTTGCTAGCATCTTGTGTGATATTGAAATTTTCGTGTTGTGAGATATTCTTCGAATAAAAATCATTAAATCTAAATTTTACAAATAGCGTATCTGTTGGCTTTAGATTGATTACTTCTTTTTGAGTGGTTTTTCCGGTTTGAGCAAATGCAGCCACCTGTTGTACGCCAAGCGCAATGAGTGCGGCAATGGCAATAAGCCAAACCGCCAAAAGTGTATATTTTGCTATACTCCCCATGGTTTTGATGGTTGGAATAAGCAATCTAAAGCCTAGCATTAGCATCCAAAAGAAAGGAATTCCTATGGTAATAAAAATCAATAATCCATAACTCCATGCAGGAAAGTTGGCATAGTTGCCTGCATCAATATACTTGGTCCACGGGAAATTGATATAGGTGGTTGAGCCTAATGTGAAGATTCCAATAAACAAAAGCAAGATTACAGGAAAGCAAACTACGATAATAAATCCGCCTAATAATTTGCCAAAAATCTGAAAAAGTTGGATGAGAAAATCGCCAAAAGTGCTCCCAAATTTGGTTGTATTTGATTTTACTCGGTTTCCAAAATCGTCAAAATTGGTGTTTTTGAGGCTTTGGGCTACGTTGTCAAACTCTTGACGTACTTTTTTTTCGATATTCGAAATCGTAACGGGTTCGCCTCGCATTTCTAACTTTTCTGTGGTTGTAATTGCTTGTGGCATTACGATCCAAAGAATGATATACATCAAAACGCCAATTCCAAATACCAATAAAAGCACAAGTGCTACAATGCGCAAAAGTGTTCTGTCTATTCCAAAATAATAGCCCAATCCAGACAATACACCGCCAATTGCTGCTCCATCTTTGTCACGATATAGTTTTTTGGTTTTTTGGATTGAAGTTTCGTTATTCAAAAAGCCAGTATTTGTTTCGCTTTCTCCCTCTATTCGATAGTCTTCGGGCTGCCCCATAATGGCAATAACCTCGTCTATTTCTTTGATGCTAATCACCTGTTTTGGGCTTGTGTGCTTGCCATTAATGAGCTCAGCAATGCGACTTTCAATATCATTGATAATCTCATCTTGACTATTGGCGTTTGATAGTGAGCGTTTTATGGCTTCGAAATATCGTGAAAGTTTTTGATAGGCATCTTCATCTATATAAAAAAACATGCCGCCTAAATTGATGTTTACTGTCTTGTTCATGAGATTGTTTTTTGAAGGGTTATAAGTTGCACTGCGTCTGATAATTCTGCCCAAGTGCTGTCTAATTCTGTTAGAAATGTTTGACCAACTTCGGTCAATCCGTAATATTTTCGGGGTGGACCCGAGGTTGATTCTTCCCATCGATAGTGAAGTAATCCATCATTTTTTAGGCGAGTAAGCAGCGGATATACCGTACCTTCTACAACCAACAATTTTGCGGTTTTGAGCGTGTCTAAAATTTCGGAGGTATAAGCATCTTGCTGTTTCAAAACAGACAAAATGCAGAACTCCAGAACGCCTTTTCGCATTTGAGCTTTTGTGTTTTCAATGTTCATTTTTGCATTTTTAAAAGGTTAAAAAATACCAATAGTAATATCTAATGCAAATATATATCTTTTAAAAGGTATTATGTATTACATAATACTAAATATTAACATAAATTTAACATTTAGAGATGTTTGTATATATCATATAATAGTAGTAAATTTCCAAAAAAAAATATGAATATTAGCATTTTCAAACTGAATCAATTTTTATTTTTCAAATTGCCATCTGCATTTTGGTGCGGTGTACGGGTGCAATCTATTGATAGCCAGCAATGTGTTGTTTCTGTAAAGCACCGCTGGATCAATCAAAATCCCTTTCAGTCGATGTATTTTGCAGTACAAGCTATGGCAGCCGAATTGTCAACAGGAGCTTTAACAATAAACGAAATTCAAAAATCTGGACAAAAAATATCGATGTTGGTTGGCAACAGTAAGAGTAATTTTTCAAAAAAAGCCACCGGTCGTATTCATTTTGTGTGCCACGATGGGCAGAAAATTGCCCATGCCATCGAGCAAGCTATTGCTACCAATGAAGGACAAACCTGCTGGATGAAATCTATTGGCACCAATCAAGACGGCGTTCAAGTATGCGAAATGGATTTTGAATGGAGCATCAAGCTCAAGTCTCGTTAATTTTTAATAATAAAGTGCCAAGAAAAAAAATTAAAATTAGTAATCTTTGTAATTCGATATTTGAAATTTGTGACCTCTTGGCTACCAATTAGCTAAACTGTTTTGAAATTATACAATTATTAAGCAAACAGTATGTGTCTAATTAAAAATCAAGCAAAATAAAAAAAATCATTTATAGAAAGCAATTAAAGTTGTAAAACCATGTAACAAAAAACCTAAATTTGTAACAAATTGATATTATGATCAAAAATCTAAAAGAAAATTTAAGCATTGCCATTGGAGCAATCAAATCACAAATGTTACGCACCATACTTACAGTGTTGATTATCGCCATCGGAATCACTGCATTAGTAGGCATACTTACCGTTGTAGCGTGTTTAGAAAGTAATATCAAAACAAATTTTGCCTCAATGGGTTCGAATACATTCAATATCAACCAATACGAATTTACAACCCAACCACATGGGGGTGGCGATCGCGAAGTTATAAATCCTATCATATCCTATACGCAGGCAAAAAATTTTAAGGAAAAATACAATTTTGCACTTACACAATGCTCCTTGTCATTCACTGCAACAACAACAGCCGAAGTCAAATTTGAAGACCAAAAAACAGATCCAAATGTAGGAATATTGGGAGTTGATGATCAATTTGTACAAAACTCTGGGCTAGAAGTGACAACGGGCAGAAATTTTACGCCTTTTGATATTTCAAATAACAATTATTCCTGTTTGGTAGGTTCAGATTTTGAAAAAGGACTACTCAAAAACACCATGCCAATTGGGAAAATAATTGCTATTCGAGGTGCAAAATTCAAAGTTATTGGGGTGCTTAAAGAAAAAGGATCCACCTTTGGCAACAACCAAGATTTGCGTGTTTTGATTCCAATTCAAGTGGCACGCTCTATATTTACTGCACCAAACATCAATTATCAGATGAGTGTGATGGTTCAAAAAAACGAACTTTTGCCAGCCGCAATAGACCATGCTACAATCACAATGCGCAAAATTAGAAAACTAAATCCCGTAGAAACAAACAATTTTGGCATCATGCGAAGTGACGATTTGATCAACAAAATTTTAGAAATGACACAATATTTAGACATTGCCGCCATTATCATCAGCATCATCACCATCTTGGGCTCGTCAATTGCACTCATGAATATCATGATCGTATCTGTCACAGAACGCACCCGCGAAATTGGAGTTCGAAAAGCGCTCGGAGCCAAAAAAACAACCATAGCCTATCAATTTTTTATAGAAACACTTTTGGTAGGGCAATTGGGCGGATTGCTTGGCATCATTTTAGGATTACTCATAGGTTTTGCATTGGCATCCGCCAGTGGTTTTGGGTTTGTGGTACCTTGGGGGGCTATTATTTGGGCGGTTATTATTAGTTTTTTGGTAGCCATAGTTTCTGGATCCTATCCCGCCGTTAAAGCAGCAAAATTAGACCCTATTGAGGCACTTCGATATGAATAAGTAACTTTTTTAATTTTTTTTAGATGAAAAAAATACTATTGATTATGCTCATTTCAAATGAGTTGTGGGCACAAAACCCAGTGCTAAAAGTTGTAATCGACCAAATAAAAATGGAGCACTCACAGGCGGACAAAACATTTTACACAATATGTTATCAAATTCAAAATCTATCTGAAAACGATGTTTCTATGTTTTTGAATCCCAAAATTTTTATCGCAAATGCAGCTGCATCGATGACTATTTTTCCTTACTATAAAATCTATCAAAACCGATTGTATCAAAATCTTGATGGCCCTTTTTATGAATATACAAATGACGAAACTTTTGAAAAAAGCCAAACTGTAGAACAAAATATGGAAGCATATTTTCAAAAACAAGCGCAAAATGACATCGAAACCATCAAAAAATATAAGCAAAATGGTGGTTTGAATACAGACGAAATTTGGATACTACAAAATCAAGAGCTTTTGGCTTCAAAAATGACTATCAAAAAGAAAGAAACACAGCTTTTTCAAATCAAAACTGTTTGGAACAAGCAACGTTATTTCAAGCAAGACAATATCGAATATTATCTCGACGAAAAAGATTATTTTGATATAGAGCTTACGCTCGACCTTAAAAAAACACTTTTCAAAGATAGATTGACCAATGTCGAATTTCAAGAAATTCAAACCAATCCTAATTTTATTGAAGGTGTATTTGTGTCGAACAAATTGAAAATCGAATTTATTGACTAACACATAATAGACTAAAAAACTTACAATCTTGACGAAAATTGTTTCAATTTACCACGATTACTTCTTGATAAGCCGGATTTTTGAACAAAAATAAAATGTAAATTAGGTTCCAAATACAACTCGATTGCGATTTTAATTTTTTCAATTAAAATCAAATCCAGAGGTTTTTGGCTTCTATATATAAGCTCAAAAGTATCGATTTTGGTCTGAATAATGACAAATTCCTTTACATTACCATCATCTTCAATCACTGCTTTTGTGATATAATAAAAAGCCAAACCAGGAGCTTTTTTGCCAGAAGGCAACAACGCAAAATCATTGGTACGACCTGTTAATTGCTTCAAAATTGGTTTTTGCACACTGCTTTTTTCGTCAAGAATACCAAAATCGCCAATATCATATCTGATAAAAGGGTGTGCTTTGTTATACAAAGATGTCACTACAATACGACCTTCATTTCCGTAGGGTAACACACGATTGTGTCCATCCAAAATTTCGACAAAAAGGGTTTCGGCATTCACTTGCCATTGATTTTGTGGATTTTCAAAGGCAATCAAATCAAGTTCTGAAGCACCATATTCGTTCACGATAGGCACGCCAAATTGATGTTGCATCAATATTTTATCAGATTCAAAAAGCATTTCAGAGGTTACGACACACAATTTGAGCGAAGGACAAATGCTGGTCAAAATAATATTTTTACTTTTTAAGTATTTGGCAAACAGCACAATAGAACTGGTGTAACCGTTGATATATACAAATTTTTTTTTTCGGAATTTTAATAAAAACTTTTCCAAAACAGCATCCGACATATCAAAAACTGGAAACCGATAACGATGCGACAAATAATCTTTGAGCCGCTCTTTTTGATACCCAAAAAAATCCAGCGGGATACCATAAAACCGAGCCTGCAAATCTTTGTTAAAGTCTATTCCAAACCACCCAAATCGGTATTGATTGGAAGCCCACGTTAGTGCATGACAAAACTTGTCTTTTGCAAAAAAAAAGGGCTCGCCGCTTGAACCAGATGTTTTGTTGAGATATACATTTTTTAAATTAAAGCCATCAGAAAGTCTTTGCTTTAGCGAAATTTGTAAATTTTTTTTGGTCAAAATTGGCAAATCTTCCCAACAATTACTTTTCAAATTTGAAGTCAGTTTTTGATAAAACTGATTGTTTTTTTGATGAAATGCAACAATGTCAGTTTTCTGATTTTCCAAAAAAATCAAGTACTCTTGGTTTGGCAAAGCGGTTGTTTTTTGAAACACAGCTCGAGCCCTTTTGATTGGGAAACCAAAAAATTGAAGCGTCAAGTCGAATAAGGGTATCATCATAAATAGTTGGCGTCAAATAAAAACTTAAAAACGATATTAAATTAAAATAATTTTTTCAAAAATACATAATTTTAGCATTTAAAAAACAAAAAAACCAAGTCTTTTAATATCTTTGCTTGATGCAGTTTTCAGATATTTTAGGACAAGACCATATCAAATCTCACTTGATTAGCACCGCAAATAGCGGCAGAATACCTCATGCACAACTGTTTGTTGGACCAGAAGGCAGCGGCACTTTGCCAATGGCAATCGCCTATGCGCAGCATATTTTGTGCAATAGCACTCAAAATGTTGAAAGCAATGAAGCTTGCAACCTAAAATTCAAATCGTTTGCCCATCCAGATTTGCACTTTGCCTATCCAAACGTAACAACAGATTTGGTCAAAACCAACCCAAAAAGCACAGATTTTTTGACAGATTGGCGTACATTTTTGAAAAAAAACTGCTATGGAGGCATTACAGAATGGAACGAAATTTTGGGAGTTCAAAACAAACAAGGCATTATTAGGGTTGAAGACGCAATCGAAATTTGGAAATCAATGTCGCTAAAATCATACGAAGGCGGCTACAAGGTGATGATCATTTGGATGGCCGAAAAAATGAATCGAGAATGTGCAAACAAAATTTTAAAACTCTTGGAAGAACCAACAGATAAAAGCCTTTTTATTTTGATTGCCCAAGACGAAGAAGCATTGTTGTCAACCATAAAATCACGTTGCCAGGCGTTGTATTTCAATGGGTTAAGTAGCAGATGTATAGAAAAAGCCTTGATCGAAAAGCACAATTTGGACAGCAAATTGGCTGCGAAAATTGCACACCAATCTCAAGGAAATTTTAACAAATCCATGTATTTGATGCAGACAGAAAGTGAAACAGATTTTTTTGAAAAATGCTATGTTGATTGGGTTCGGGCAGCATTTCGCGCCAAAGGAAACGCATCGGCTATACAAGAATTGATTTCGTGGAGCGAACAAATTGCCGGTTTGGGACGCGAAACGCAAAAGCATTTTTTGGATTTTTGCATCAATATGTTTCGACAAGCGTTACTATTGCATTATGAAGCTCCCTCGTTAGTATATTTTGACCCAACCGTAGAAAAATTTGAGCTCAAAAACTTGGCTCCTTATGTAAATGGTAATAATATTCATAGCATTTTTGACGAAATATCAGATGCCATTTATCACATCGAGCGCAATGGAAATCCCAAAATTATTTTGACAGATTTGTCTATAAAACTCACCAGATTAATTCATAAAAAATAAAAACATGTTCAACATTGCTTCTATCTTAACGCTACTCCTATTGGCGGCTACTTTTGTTCAATCTGCTTATGACAAAACGATGTATTGGAACGACAATCTCAATTGGTTAAAGGAACACTTTGCAAAATCGCCAATTAAAAACAAAGTTCCACTTGCGTTGTTTTTAATCTTGGTTTTAGAGCTCATTAGCTCGGTTTTATGTATTTCGGGCTGCATTCAGCTCATAGTCAACAATGGTAGAACATTGGGTTTGTATGGCGCAATTTTTTCTAGTGTGACCCTTATTTTTTTACTCATCGGTCAGCGAATGGCCAAAGATTATGATGGTGCTAGAACGATTGTTATCTATTTTATACCCGCAATTTTGGCGGTATATTGGTTAAGTTAAAATCAAAAATGATTAAAATCAGAAAATAATACCAAATTAGAAATATAAAAAATACTCAAACCTTTTCCGCCATTTAATTTTTTATAAAACCTTTTGGTTTTGAATACTTTTTCAGCAAATCATAAAAAAGTATAAATTGAAACAAAAATATTTTTAATTGACCCACAAATAAAAAAAGCCCTTACATTTCTGTAAAGGCTTTCTGCTTTTGCTCCCTCTCTTGGGCTCGAACCAAGGACCCTCTGATTAACAGTCAGATGCTCTAACCAACTGAGCTAAGAAGGAAAGTGTGTTTCACTTTTAAAGC
>JAYTNQ010000408.1:0-2882 GCA_043748255.1 Bacteroidota bacterium | reverse complement strand
TTTTTTGTTACAAAAACGAATTGAGAAACATTTTGCAGACAAGTTTCCAGATAAGTGGATGCCTTTGTATAGCAGGGTTACATTTAGCCATCGTCCTTATGCGGAGGCATTGGCAATAGGAGATTTTCAGGATCGTATCATGAAAGATATTTTGAAAATAGATAATATTGAGGCTATTTGGGATAGTGTTTTGGTAGAAAATGCAATGTTGGCTCTTTTGGAGGGTTAATTTTTGTTTTGTTTTTCTGAAAAAAGTGTTAACACTTCTTGCAATTTCAAAAAAAACATTTTCTTTGTGCAACAATAATTTTTAAAAATATAAAATTCATATAAATGACAACATTTAATTTTAATAAATGGAATACCATAACAGGCTGGATGGCATTTGCCATAGCACTAATCACTTTTTCGCTCACGGTTGAACCGACTATGAGTTTTTGGGATTGTGGCGAATATATTGCTACGGCTGCCAAATTGGAAGTTGGGCATCCTCCTGGCGCACCACTTTTTCAAATGATAGGTGCCTTTTTTGCGATGTTTGCTATCGATGAGAAACATATTGCACTGACTGTCAATATGATGTCTGTATTTTCGAGTGCTTTTACGATTTTATTCATGTTTTGGTCGTCCTCGATTATTTTAAAAAAATTGGTCTCAACATTTTCAGAAATAAACAAAAGCAATGCTATTGCTATTTTGGGCAGCTCGTTTGTGGGTGCATTGGCATTTACATTTTCGGACAGTTTTTGGTTTAATGCCGTCGAAGCAGAAGTTTATGCAATGGCTACACTGTTGATTGCCTTGCTTTTTTGGTTAGGCTTGCGGTGGGAGCAAGATATGAATACGGCTCGTGGTGATAGATGGTTACTGCTTATTTCGCTGGTAATTGGGCTTTCTTTTGGGGTACACTTTATGGCATTACTCACCATTCCGTCAATTGGGTTTTTGTATTTTTTTAAAAATTATAAAACCATTACAGTCAAAAGTTTTATAGTAGCCAATATTGTTGTCGTGGCAGTTTTGTTGTTTATTTTCAAAATGCTGCTGCCGTTAACGATGGCTTTGTTTGGAAAAAGCGAGGTTTTTATGGTCAATACTTTCAAACTCCCATTTAATTCTGGAACTATTGTTGTGGTTTTGGGTTTTGTAGCTTTTTTTTATTTTGGTTTAAAATTAACCAAACAAAAAGGATTCGTGCAGCTAAACACCTTGATTTTGAGCATTCTCTTTATTTTGATAGGCTTTTCAACCTGGATGATGTTGCCCATTCGTGCCAACGCCAATACCGTCATAAACGAAAATAAACCCAGTGATGCAGCCGAAGTTTTGGCTTATTATAACCGCGAACAATATGGCGTAAATCCACTTTTTTATGGACCACAATTTTCTGAAGATTATGTAGGTTTAGACTCTATAAACCCCTATTTGGACAAGGCTCCCAACTATGAGCGAGATTATAAAACCGGGCAATACATCATTACAAACAATTATAAAAATGCAGAACAAAATAGCGATGATAGCCAAAAAACTATTTTGCCACGCATGTGGAGCACAGAGCATGCCGAAAACTATATGACCTTTTCAAAACCATTAGAATTTTCGATAAACCCAGATTATTCCGAAGAAAAAGAACTACTGGCTGTGGTATCAGAGTTCAGAAAAGCCTTTGCCGATGGCGAAATAGATCTTGAAGGCTATAACAAATTTTTGAAACAATATGGCGAATACCTGATCATCAAAAAACCAACCACCGCAGACAACTTCAAATTTATGTTGGAATACCAATTTGGGTATATGTATTGGCGCTATCTCATGTGGAATTTTGTAGGCCGTCAAAATGATGTGCAAGGCAAGTATGACAATCTGAACGGCAACTGGATTAGCGGCATCAACTTTATAGACGAAGCCCGCTTGGGTTCGCAAAGCCAATTGCCCACAGACGTACTTCAAAATAAAGGTCGAAATTTGTATTATTTCTTGCCGTTTCTAATAGGAATATTCGGTATGATATACCATTTTAACAAAGACATCAAAAGTTTTTATGTGCTATTAGCCCTGTTTTTGTTCACCGGCTTAGCCCTCAAAATCTATCTTAACGAGCGCCCCTTCGAGCCCCGTGAACGCGATTATGCCCTTGTAGGCTCGTTTTATGTATTTGCAATCTGGATCGGATTTGGCGTATATGCCGCATACGATTTACTAAAAAATTATATACAACCCAAACTCGCAGCCCCCATCACCATTGGGATATGTCTATTGGCAGCACCCTTTTTGATGGCCTCACAAAACTGGGATGATCACAATAGATCAAATAAATATACAGCCGTAGCCATGGCCAAAAACTATTTGGTATCCTGCGAGCCAAACGCTATCCTGTTTACCATTGGCGACAACGACACCTTTCCGCTGTGGTATGCACAAGAAGTAGAAAATATTAGAACAGACGTTCGCATCGTAAACACAAGCCTGTTTATGACAGATTGGTATATCGACCAGATGAAAGCCAAAGCATACCAATCTGACCCAATGCCCATCTCATTCACACACGATCAATATGTAGGCGACAAATTGGACTATGCCGTACACACCGGGAAAACCGAAAACAGATGGGACATCAAAGACTTTATCAAATTTATAGCTACAGATGATGAACGCACCCTGATAGCAATGGAAAACGGTCAAAAAATACACTTTTATCCCACCAACAAAATTAGAATTCCCGTTGACAAAAACACCATCATAGCCAACAAAGTAGTCGATGCAAAATACAACGACTCGATCGTACCCTATATAGACGTCGAAATAAAAGGACAAGCACTCTACAAAAACAGGCTTATGATGCTCGACATCATTGCCAACAACAACTGGAAACGCCCCATCTA
>JAYTNQ010000407.1:0-2886 GCA_043748255.1 Bacteroidota bacterium | reverse complement strand
TCGACGATGAGCTCGACGATGAGCTCGATGATGAGTTTGACGTCGAAAGCAGTATTTGAACGTCATCGTCATCGTCGCTGTCCTGTGTGAGATCCTATGTGAGATATGTTTCTTGTTAAATTCATTCTATTCTTAGAAGTAAAAAATCACCATTTACTTACAATAATATGCGTCTCATCTCCAGAATGAACTTTTAAACCAGTTGGGCTAATCAGTTCTTGTCCCGACGCCTCTACAAGGATGCCCGTTCCAGGCGATAATTCCGAAAGCATCGATGGCTCTACACGGGCCCTTTTACCTACGCTTAAATACGAGAAGAGTTAATTCATTGAGATTCAACTTTTATGAAAGTGTATCAGCACACACCTTTTTGGTGTCTCGCGACCGCAATTGGTTTTACCGCAATTGGTTTGTTATCCCACACGAGATGTGACACTGCTCTCTGTCTAACGCATTGGCAACCGGTAATGCTTCTTTTCACGAAATTAATCCCTCTGTAAATAGGTATCTTCACATTTGCCACCGACAAATGCAGCTCCCTGTTGGCATACATAAATTTGAGACATTGAATCATTTTCAAGAATGTGCCACTCGAGCATATTCTTCTAATCGCTACCCATTCTTCAGTCACTGCCAGTAACGCACCCGCTATCATTGCTGTCTTGTCATACATCAGAAAAATGTGAGTTGTTTCGGTCTGACATAGATAGTCAATTTTATCGCTACAGACGGTCAATAATTCGACAAGGATGTTCTCCGACACAATCGACGACTCATTGGCAATGGCGATGACATTCACACTCCAATTTGGGTTGTCGAGGATGGCTTCCATCTCAAATTGTAGTGGTCGTCTAGAACCCATCATAATGTGTGTAGTAGGGGTTCTGCTGAACTAAAAAAAACACTTCGGTCTACACGAAATACTTAACTGACCTAACTGACCGAACTGACCGAACTGAACCGGATATTGTTTCGAATTTTGGCACCTAAGTTTACTCATCGCTCATTGAACAATCGCTCATTGAACAATAGCTCATTGAACAATCGCTCATTGAACCGTTACTCGTGCCAAGATGGAAATTCCCGAAGCTCTTGTCAAGATGGAAATTCCCGAAGCTCTTGTCAAGATGGGAATTCCCGAAACTCGTGCCAAGATGTTTGAGGCGAGAGACGTATATCTTCGAACAGAACTTCTAATGGTTGTTCTACGGTTGGCAAATCCAAACCTCGTCACAAACAAAACGCAACGGTTGTGTTACAATGAATCTTGTGAACGCTATGTCGTAGCGAATCTAGAAGTCCTGGTACGGAACCACCAACAGTCCGCTACTGACCCAGCGACGTTGAAGAAGGATTTGGAAATCTATAAGAAAAGATTGAGAGCAAGTCAGTCCTTGTTACGAGAAAGTCGGGATGAAATCGCTCGTCTTAAGTTTCTGCCCCATATTTATCCACGTGACGCAGGGGGGCTAGCACGCTTCCAACGAATGCATCAACAGGCGGATATGAGAAGAGAATCACGGATGAAAAGACAGGCGCAACTCAGGATTGTTGCACGAATCGAGGAGGAAAAAGTTGAAGAACAGTACAAGAGTATGCTGAATACTTAATTGTGATTCTTGATAACTTTCTGTATGTAATTCAGTTGCAAATTTCAGTTTTCTTCAGTACGATAAAACTTCTTAGTAGATGGTGTCTTGACCGCGAACAATGAAGAACCAACTACGACCACTGTGAAATCATCAAATCATCTCAATTCTGCAATTATTACTGACGAATTGATGAAATTCAAACTGAAAGTGAAATAGTGAATAATGAAGTACTGCGTTCTTCCACTGGTTTTATCTGGGTTGATTGCTGTCACGAATTCTTTCACGACGACGTCGATTCAATCTCTCATCACTGACATAGAAAATAACTGAACCTATATCCAATGACCCAAACCTCGAAGCGCACCTAAAGTGGGTTCAGTCGCTAAAATCAAGAATGCATCACCACCAAGTTCTAACAATTTTTCCAA
Organism: Bacteroidota bacterium; assembly: GCA_043748255.1. Taxonomy (GTDB): domain Bacteria; phylum Bacteroidota; class Bacteroidia; order Flavobacteriales; family Flavobacteriaceae; genus Flavobacterium. Next base: position 866 of record JAYTNQ010000407.1, on the reverse strand, counting down.
TCGTGACGGATGCATACATTTCATCATCAATTCTTCACGAATAACGTCCATGCGTTTCTTCATCGATAAAATATTCCAATCTATTTTATCGACATTCTGTTCCAATAAGTGAATCGCATTTATATTCAATTCAACAAAACAACCAGGCATCTCTAAGCTTTAATTTAGAATTAATCCAGTCCGGTAAGTCGTAATAGTAGTGTTTCATTTTGTTATTCAGTTGTGTCCATATCTCCAAATTGTAATTTCACTGTCAATTTTATGCATTGAAAAAAAAATGAAAATTACCAGTTTTTTTCAGTTTGAAAATCATCAATCCTCACATCTACTGCCAATGCATACCATGATGGAAGAATTCTATGGAGAACCTCAGTATGCATACATCCAATATTCGGATGACCCTCAAGAAGGGCTACGACTAGTGAGGTTCGGGTAACAGACAGAACAAACTTGTCAAGAAACCCGACAAGAATCACAGACATTTTCATCACAGACACAACAAACTTGTCAAGAAACCCGACAAACCATTCCTTCACTGACCCAACAAGAATCACAGACATTGTCATCACAGACACACCAAACTTGTCAATCAGCGATGAATGAAACCCAAGAAGAAGTCCATGAGGAACCCAAACAAGGTCTTCTTTATTATTACAATAAGCAACCTATGCAGTACTACCAACAACAACCTATGCAGTACTACCAACAACCAACGCGTCTTTTGAATGTTGTCGAACCTTCTTCGCGCTTGCAGTCGCAAAGCGATTATTTATTTGCCCAACTTCAAAAACAACACCATAAGTGTCATTATTTTCAAGAACTTTCACTCAAACAGGAAAGAGAAATTCAATCATTAAAAGAACTTT
>JAYTNQ010000406.1:0-2897 GCA_043748255.1 Bacteroidota bacterium | reverse complement strand
AAAAAAAACCGAGCAATTTCTCACTCGGTTTTCTAAAAAATTTGATTTTCTAAAAAATTTATTTTACTTCTTCAAACTCTACATCTTGCACATCGTCGCCTTGGGCATCTGCTTGTGGCGGTGCTTGCTGTGCTTGTCCGCCTTGATCGCCTTGTGCATACATGGCTTCGGTGGCGGTTTTCCAGGCGGCATTGATCTTGTCGAGTGCAATTTGAATGGCATCCAAATCTTGATTGCCGTGTGCCATTCTCAATTCGGTCAACGCATATTCTACAGCTACTTTGTTGTCGTCTGTAAGTTTTTCGCCCAATTCTTTGAGTTGTGTTTCGGTTTGAAAGATCATTCCGTCGGCTTCGTTTAGTTTTTCTACACGTTCGCGCGCTATTTTGTCTGCTCCGGCGTTGGCTTCGGCATCTTTTTTCATTCTTTCAATTTCTTCGGCTGTTAATCCAGAGGAGGCTTCGATTCGAATATCGTGAGATTTTCCGGTGCCTTTGTCTGTTGCCGATACTTTGATGATTCCGTTGGCATCAATATCAAAGGTTACTTCAATTTGTGGCACGCCGCGTGGTGCTGGCGGAATACCATCGAGGTGAAATCTACCAATGGTTTTGTTATCGGCTGCCATGGCTCTTGCGCCTTGCAAAACATGGATTTCAACGGTTGGCTGTGAGTCTGCTGCGGTCGAGAACACTTGAGATTTTTTGGTCGGAATGGTGGTGTTGGCTTCTATCAAAACCGTCATTACGCCACCCATTGTTTCGATTCCTAATGACAATGGTGTTACGTCCAATAGTAAAACATCTTTTACATCACCGCTCAAAACGCCTCCTTGAATAGCGGCACCAATGGCTACAACTTCGTCTGGATTAACGCCTTTTGAGGCTTTTTTGCCAAAGAATTTTTCTACTTCGTCTGCAATTCTTGGCATTCTGGTAGAACCGCCAACCAAGATAACTTCGTCGATATCCGAGGTTGATAATCCGGCATCTTTCAGGGCTTTGGCTACTGGCGCCATAGAGCGTTTTACTAATGCGTCTGATAATTGTTCAAATTTGGCTCTTGATAATTTTTTTACCAAGTGTTTTGGCCCAGAGGCTGTTGCCGTTACATAAGGCAAGTTGATTTCGGTTTCTGCCGAAGATGACAACTCGATTTTTGCTTTTTCGGCGGCTTCTTTTATTCTTTGCAACGACATTGGATCAAGACGCAAATCGATTCCTTCTTCTGCCTTAAACTCGTCTGCCAACCAGTCGATAATGGTTTGGTCAAAATCGTCTCCGCCCAAATGCGTATCGCCGTTTGTTGACAAAACTTCAAAAACGCCATCGCCCAATTCAAGAATAGAAATATCAAATGTACCACCACCTAAATCATAAACGGCAATTTTTTGATCTTTTCCTTTTTTGTCTAATCCATACGCCAATGCGGCAGCGGTTGGCTCGTTGATGATTCTCATCACTTTCAGACCGGCAATTTCGCCCGCTTCTTTTGTAGCCTGACGCTGTGCGTCGTTAAAGTATGCTGGAACCGTGATAACGGCTTCTGTAACGGTTTGTCCCAAATAATCTTCGGCCGTTTTTTTCATTTTTTGTAATGTCATCGCAGACAATTCTTGTGCGGTGTACAAGCGACCATCAATATCAACACGTGGGGTGTTGTTGTCACCTTTTACCACGCTATATGGTACACGTTTGGCCTCTTCTGTAGTTTCAGAAAAAGAGTGTCCCATAAAACGTTTGATCGATGCAATGGTTTTGGTAGGGTTGGTTACGGCCTGTCTTTTTGCAGGATCGCCCACTTTTATTTCGCCACCTTCAACAAATGCAATGATAGATGGAGTTGTTCTTTTTCCTTCTGAATTTGGTATTACCACCGCTTCTTGACCTTCCATTACAGACACGCAAGAGTTTGTTGTACCCAAATCAATTCCGATTATTTTTCCCATTTTTATAGTATTTAATTGTTTATTTTTGATTTAAAAACTTGATTGTCGATAAACAATCATTGTGCCAATGGATTGATTGGTAAAAATTGTCAGTTTTTAATTTAATTTTTAAATTCAATATGACATTTTGGCATTTTTGGACTTCATTGCAATCAAAATCAAGCAAAAATGGCGCAACATTTTTCGGTTTTTAACCCTACTTTTACAAAAAAAAAATGAAAGATATACAAACCCAAGACGATTTGCTTTTTTTGGTAACCCACTTTTATGACAAATTGTTGGCAGACAACCAAATTAATTTTGTGTTCACCGCAATTGTCAAACTCAAACTCGAAACCCATTTGCCCATTTTGGTCACTTTTTGGTCGCAGGTTTTGTTTGGAACAGGAGGATATACTAGAAACTTGACTCAAATTCATTTAGATATTGATCAAAAAATGCACCTAACCCCACAAATGTTTGGCATTTGGTTGTATCATTTTGAAGACAGTGTCAACACCCATTTTAAAGGCAAAAACGCCACCGAAATCAAGTTGCAAGCCAAAAATCTCGCCACTATTTTGATGATAAAAATCAAAAATCAACAAGAATCAAAACACCTTTAAATTTTATTTCTTTGGGCGTGCCCCTTGCGGGTCTGTCTCCGGCTCCCGCTTTTTTGGGCTGGCTGAAAAACGCCAGCCCAAAAAGAGCTCCGCCTTTGCCCTCACGCGAGTAGCTGCAAGAAGCCTTTCTAAAACTATAAATTTGATTTCAAATTGACCTTCTCTCAAAAACCAGTTTTTCAAAAATCAACCAATTATTATATTGTAAATGAAGCTTTAACATACCAAATTAATCACTTTTCCAGGAGCCAGCCGCAGACAAAGCGAACACTTCAACCAGTCGGTGACATTCTCAAAGCAACCGGCCTACGATGACCTTTGGGACGTTTGGCAGGAATGCAAAG
>JAYTNQ010000405.1:0-2898 GCA_043748255.1 Bacteroidota bacterium | reverse complement strand
AAATTCCGAGTGTATATGTCACGCACCAACTTTGGGTTTTTTCTGGTATAACAAGTTGTTTGTCAAGTTTTTTACATCAGATTTTTATAAAAAAATTTAAACAAATATGGGTGCCAGATTTTGAAAAAGCGCCTTGCCTTTCGGGCAAAATGGGGCATTTGAAGAAAACATCATTATCAATTAGGTATCTGGGTATTTTGAGCCGTTTTGAAAAAGAAATATTACCCTTAAAAATAGATGTTTTGGTGCTTATTTCTGGTCCAGAGCCACAGCGGAGTTTGTTTGAAAACAAAATGATGTCTTCGTTTTTGAACTCCAAAGTAGATGTTGTTTTGGTTCGTGGAATTATCGAAGAAACGCAAACAAAAACGGTGCAAAATAATTTGACTATTTATAATTTTATGACATCCGACGAACTACAAACTACTATTAATAGTAGCAATATGGTGATTTGTAGGTCTGGATATTCGTCTATTATGGATTTGATTCAGCTCGAAAAAAAAGCATTTTTGATTCCTACTCCGGGTCAGTATGAGCAAGAATTTTTAGCAAAAAAAATGCAACGCGATGGCGTATTTCCATATATTTCTCAATCCAATTTTGATTTCAAAAAATGGGTCGAAATAGATCAGTTTTCGATTTATAAAAACCAAAAAACCGCCGTTGACTGGGCGGTTTTGTTTCGTGTTTTTGAGTAATGCTTAATCTGTTTTAAATTTTTCGTGTTTGATCGACTCGGCATTTACAACAAAATAAATCGACTCGGCTATATTGGTGCAATGATCGCCAACTCGTTCCAGATGCTTGAGAATGATGACAAGATTGGTGCCCGATACGATTGCTTTTGTGTTGCTTTTCATTTCCAATATGATATTTAGAATCGTTGCTTCGCAATTCTTTTGAATTTTTTTGTTAAGCACAAATATTTCATGTATCAAGTCTTCGTTTTGAGATTTGAAACATTCGTTTGTTTTTTGAATATTGTTTTCAATATCACGTGTTATAATGGCGATGTTTAGTTTGGTTGTTAAATCAAGTTTTTCATTAATGTTTTTGGCTTTTTTGATAATATTAATAGACAAGTCACCAATTCTTTCAAAGTCGTTACTAATTTGCATTGCTGACATGATAAACCTTAAATCCGAAGCAACAGGCTGTTGAAGTGCAAAAACATTTTGACAAATTTCGTCAATTTTGAGGTCTAATTTGTCTATTTTGTGTTCGGTTTTTTTCATTTCTTTGGCTTCAGAAACGGGTTCTGAGAGAAGCGCTTTGATGGCCTCAAAAATTTGGTGTTCGGCCAAATTTCCAATTTTGATGATTGCATTTTTTAATTTATCTAATTCTGATTCTAATAATGATGCCATTTTTTTTTATTTAAAAGTTCTCCTTTTTCAATTGAATGTTTTTCCTATTAACCAAATCTACCGGTGATATAATCTTCGGTTTGTTTTTTTGAAGGTTTTGTAAAGATAGATTTTGTTTTGTCCATTTCTATCAATTCTCCCAAATAAAAAAACGCTGTATAATCGCTTGTTCGAGCTGCCTGCTGCATATTATGGGTTACAATTATAATAGTATATTGTTCTTTTAATTGGTGTACCAATTCTTCGATTTTTGATGTCGAAATTGGGTCTAATGCACTTGCAGGCTCATCCATCAATACAATATCTGGACTCACCGCCAAGGTTCTTGCAATGCAAAGCCTTTGTTGTTGTCCGCCTGACAATCCCATTGCCGAATCTCCCAGTCTATCCTTCACTTCATCCCAAATTGCAGCTTGTTTGAGTGAGGTTTCTACAATTTCATCTAAAAGTTTTTTGTCTGAAATTCCGTTGATTTTTGGACCATAAGCTATATTTTCATAGATAGATTTTGGAAATGGATTTGACTTTTGAAACACCATTCCAATTTTCTTTCTAATGTTTACAACATCTACATTTTTGTCATAAATATTGATGCCTTCAACCAACATTTCGCCGGTGATTTTTACGCTAGGGATCAAGTCATTCATTCGATTGATGCTTCTCAAAAAAGTAGATTTTCCGCAACCCGAAGGGCCAATTAGTGCGGTAACTTTGTTGCGTGGTATTTGCATCGAAATGTTTTTTAAGGCTTGTTTTTCGCCATAAAAAAGGGATAGGTTATTGACTTCGATTTTAATTTCTTTCATGTTTTTGGTTTAAATATACTTTGACAATTTAGGCACTTTTATTTCTTCTGATTTTAGATCGAATGATTACAGCAATCAAATTTAACGAAATAGTAAGCATTAACAATACTAAAGTAGTTGCAAATTGTATTGGCATTGTTTTTTCGACATCAGATGATTGTGTTGACATGATATAAATATGGTATCCCAAATTCATAAACTGATCACTCACAGATTGGGGCAAAGTTGCCAAGTAATAGGCGGCTCCTGTGAACAAAATTGGTGCAACTTCGCCCGCACCCCGACTGACAGCCAATATCGTTCCGGTCATTATTCCTGAAACAGAGCCCGGTAAAACTACATTCTTGATGGTTTGCCATTTGGTAGCGCCAAGGGCTAGACTGGCTTCGCGCAATTCGCGAGGAACGGTTTTTAAAGCCTCCTCGACAGATACGATAATAACGGGCAATGTGAGTAGCGCCATTGTCAGACTGGCCCACAAGATATTGGGTTGCCCCCAATGCAGCTGTCCATCATTAAAGGTCGAATCTAATCCAGTTCCTATAAATTGTATGAAAAATCCAAGCCCGAACAAACCAAATATTATTGATGGCACCACGGCCAATGTTCTTACAGAAAACCTTACTGCTGCAGCAAATTTCGAATTTTCTTTGGCATATTCGGTCAAATACAATGCGGTAATTGTGCCAAATGGAACTGCGGCTATAGACATGACAATTACTAAA
>JAYTNQ010000404.1:0-7820 GCA_043748255.1 Bacteroidota bacterium | reverse complement strand
ACCCCAATAAGTCTAAATTCGCCCCGATGCAGCGGCATCCTTTTGTTTTTTTCTTTTTCAGAAAAAAACAAAAGATATAGCGTGCAGCGGGACGGGTGGTGTGGGTGACGGTTGGTGTGCGCCAAAAAATAAAACGTTATTGTCTGACAAATGGAGGCAATAGTTTGCTGCTTACTTCGCCAAATCCGATACGGGTTGTTTTGTTTTTGCAGTGTCCGGTGAGGGTGATGGTGTCGTTGTCGTTGATGAATTTGCGTTCTGTTTTGTCGCTAATTTGGATAGGATTTTTGCCTCCCCAAGTGAGTTCGAGCATCGATCCAAAGCTGTCTGGTGTGGGACCAGATATGGTGCCCGACCCCATCATATCGCCAGAGTTGACCCGACATCCGTTGCTGGTGTGGTGTGCCAATTGTTGGCTCATAGACCAATAAAGGTGCTTGAAATTGGTTTTGCACAGCAGTGTTGGGCTTCCGTTTTCGGGGGTTAGGGTTGCTTTTAGTTGGATATCAAAACTGTGTTTTCCTTTTTGTTGTAGGTAGGGAAGTGGTGTTGGATCCTGTTTTGGACCCTTGGTGCGAAAGGGTTCGAGGGCGTCCATGGTGACGATCCATGGCGAGATAGAGGTGGCAAAATTTTTGCCCAAAAAAGGCCCGAGCGGCACGTATTCCCATTTTTGAATGTCACGTGCGCTCCAATCGTTTAGTAGCACCATCCCAAAGATATAGTCTTCGGCTTCGTGTACGGGTATGTTTTCGCCCATGATGTTTGCATCGGTGGTGATAAAGGCGGTTTCTAATTCAAAATCTATGGATCGTGATGGACCAAATACGGGCGAATTTTCGCCGGCAGGCAAGGTTTGTCCCATGGGTCTGTGCACGGCTATTCCCGAGGGAACGATGGTTGAACTGCGCCCATGATAGCCTACGGGAATGTGCAACCAGTTGGGCAACAGCGCATTATCTGGATCGCGAAACATTTTTCCAACATTGGTGGCGTGTTCTTTGCTGGAATAAAAATCGGTATAATCGCCAATTTGAACGGGCAATTGCATCTCGACATCGTGAATGTTGAATATTACTTTTTCGCGTTGTTTTTTGTTGTTTTGTAACTTTGGATTTTCGACATCAAAAATCTGTGCAATGCGATTGCGCACCAATCTCCATGTTTTTTTTCCGTCTGATATAAAGTCATTAAGGCTGTCTTGCATAAACATATCGTCTGTAAGTTCGATCCCTTCAAAATAATTAAGCTGCTGCAAAGCACCCAAATCTATGGCAAAATCGCCAATTCTGGTACCTATCGTAATCACGTCGTCTTTGGTAAGAAAGACGCCAAAGGGAATATTTTGAATTGGAAAGTCGCTATTTGAAGGAATTGCTAACCATGATTTTCGACTTGGATAATTGGCAGTAATTGGCATGTTTTTGTTTTTTTTGTTGATAGATTTCAGTAACAAAATTGTTTTTTTGTATGAAAGCAAATATATAAAATTTAAACATTCGACAACTTTTTTCGGATGTAAAAAACAAAAAACTATTATATTTTTATTGACTTTTAAGCATTTTTAAGTGACAAAATATTTTTTCGTTCACAAAATTAGAAACTTTTTCATACTTTTGCAGCAAACAAAAACAGATAAAAAATGCAACACGACAACGAGATTTTCGACCTCATTTTGGAAGAACAAGACAGACAAATTCATGGCATCGAGCTTATCGCATCAGAAAATTTTGTGAGCGATCAAGTGATGGAGGCAGCAGGCTCATGCTTGACCAACAAATATGCAGAAGGTTATCCGGGCAAACGCTATTATGGTGGTTGTGAGGTTGTTGATGTTGTAGAGCAAATTGCAATAGATCGTGCCAAAACACTTTTTGGAGCGGCTTATGCCAATGTGCAACCACATTCTGGATCTCAAGCCAACACGGCCGTTTATCACGCTTGTCTGAAACCAGGTGACAAAATATTGGGTTTCGATTTGTCGCACGGCGGGCATTTGACTCATGGTTCACCTGTTAATTTTTCGGGGCGTTTGTATTCGCCTGTTTTTTATGGGGTAGAAAAAGAAACGGGTCAATTTGATTATGATAAAATTCAAGAAATTGCTACCAAAGAGCAACCAAAATTGATTATAGCAGGTGCTTCTGCTTACTGTCGCGATATGGATTTTGAACGCTTTCGCAAAATTGCAGATAGTGTAAACGCAATTCTTTTGGCAGATATTTCGCACCCCGCAGGCTTGATTGCAAAGGGGCTGATGAACGATCCAATTCCGCATTGCCATATAGTGACCACAACAACTCACAAAACCTTGCGTGGTCCACGTGGCGGCATGATATTGATGGGGCAAGATTTTGAAAATCCGTTTGGGCTTACAACTCCAAAGGGCGAGATTAGAATGATGTCTTCTTTATTAGATTTGGCGGTTTTTCCTGGCAATCAAGGTGGTCCGTTAATGCACATTATAGCGGCAAAAGCGATTGCTTTTGGCGAGTGCTTGACAGACGAATTTTTTCATTATTCGATGCAGGTTCAAAAAAATGCCAAGGCAATGGCCGCTGCATTTGTGAGTAGAGATTATAACTTGATTTCGGGTGGTACAGACAATCACATGATGTTGATCGATTTGAGAAACAAAAACATCACGGGCAAGGACGCTGAAAATGCGTTGGTTAGGGCTGAAATAACCGTAAACAAAAACATGGTTCCCTTTGATGATAAATCGCCATTTGTGACTTCAGGCATCAGAATAGGCACCCCAGCAATCACAACCCGAGGCCTTATCGAAACAGATATGGAAACGATTGTTGCACTTATTGACCGCGTTTTGACCAATCATACCAACGACGAAATTATCGAACAAGTTGCAGACCAAGTCAACGAAATGATGGGCGAGCGAGCGATGTTTGTTTTTTAGTAAAAATATGATTTATATATAGGTAAGTTTTTTATCAAATTGCAACTACCTTTGTACTTTTTTAAAACAATAAAATGAAACATTGGATTCAAGCCGCACGGTTGCGCACTTTGCCATTATCGGTTTCTGGAATTTTGGTGGGCAGTTTGTATGCACTTTCACACACTACTGCTATCGAGCTTACGCCAACAGCAGTTTTTAGTTGGACTATTTTTGGATTTGCGATACTCACAACATTGTGTTTGCAGATTTTGTCAAATTTTGCCAACGATTATGGAGATGGTATAAAAGGCACCGATAATGAGGATAGAATTGGGCCAAAAAGAACGATTCAAAGCGGTTTAATTTCGCCAAAAGCGATGAAAAATGCTATTGTAATCACAGCAATTTTAACCATGATTTCGGCAATATTGTTGGTTTATTTTGCATTCAAAGACCATTATTTGGGCTATTCTTTGTTTTTTTTAGGATTAGGAATCATCGCTATTGCATCTGCAATTAGATATACTGTTGGCAAAAATGCTTTTGGGTATAAAGGATATGGAGACGTTTTTGTTTTTATTTTTTTTGGTTTAGTGAGCACTATAGGTGTTAATTTTTTGTATGCCAAACAATTAGATTATATTTTGATTTTGCCCGCTTGCGCTATCGGTTTTTTGAGTGTGGGTGTTCTAAATCTAAACAATATGCGTGATGCCATTTCTGACAAAAAATCTGGAAAAAACACAATTGTAGTAAAAATCGGACTCGAAAACGCCAAGAAATATCATTATTTTTTGATAATATCTGCTATGGTTTTGACCTTGATTTTTGCAATTCAAAATGACTTTGAGGCCGATGGAGCATTTAATTTTGATCAATATTTTTTTGTCATCGCTTATATTCCGCTTTGCAAACATTTGATTACTGTTTATAAAAACACAAACCCAAAAGAATTAGATGTCGAACTAAAAAAATTGGCCTTGAGCACCTTCTTGATGGCTTTGCTATTATCACTTTGTATGATTTTCTTTTTTTCTGATTTGTTGGTTAATAATGGTTAATTCTAAAATCATATTGAATTGAAAGCATCCTACACCAAACATCTTTTGCAGTTTAAAACGCCTTCAAAAACATCACGAGAAACCTTGCTTGTCAAAGAAACTTGGTTGATTTCTATTGAAGAAAATGGGAAAATTGGCGTTGGAGAATGTGCTATGTTTCGAGGTTTGAGTATCGATGATCGACCAGATTTTGAACAAAAATTAGCGTTGACCTGTCAAAACATTACCCTTGGCGAAGCTCTTTTGTGGCAAGAATTGAGTGCGTTTCCGGCGATTCAATTTGGTGTTGAAATGGCTTTTTTGGCGTTAAAAAACAATGCTTTTGAATTTTTCCCTTCAGATTTTACCCAACAAAAAAAACCAATAAACATTAATGGATTGATTTGGATGGGCGACGAGATTTTTATGAAAAAACAGATCCAAGACAAAATCGCTGAAGGGTTTACCTGTCTAAAACTAAAAATTGGCGGTATTGCTTTTGAAAAAGAATTGGCACTGCTTGCATTTATTCGCAATCATTTTTCGGCTTCAGAAATCGAAATTCGTGTTGATGCAAACGGTGCTTTTGACCCCAAAACTGCTTTGCAAAAATTGAAACAACTTGCTGTTTTTGAGCTACATAGCATCGAACAACCTATTTCAAAAAATAACCTAAGCCTGATGTCTAATTTGTGTCAAAATTCGCCTTTGCCTATTGCACTCGACGAAGAATTAATAGGCGTTTTTGGTCTGGAAAACAAAGAAAATCTTTTGACCCAGCTCAAACCACAATATATAGTGCTTAAACCCAGTTTTATTGGCGGCTATAGAGGCACTACAGAATGGATCAATTTGGCACAAAAACACCACGTCGGTTGGTGGATTACATCGGCATTGGAAAGCAATATTGGGCTAAATGCGATTGCACAATTTACTTTTTTGCAAAAAAACAATCAACCTCAAGGATTGGGCACAGGCGCATTATTCTCAAATAATTTTGAATCACCTTTGTATGTCAAAAACGGAAAGTTGTGGTTTAAAAAATAGAAATCAGATTGAATTGATTATTTCAAAAATAATTTCAAAAAAAATAATATCTTTGAAAATATATATTTGATATTAAATCTGAACCTATGAAAAGCTTTACTTCTTTTTTCAAAATCCATAAAATGCTATTTTGCCGCAGTTTTTTAGTTGCCTTCATATTAGGACTTACGGCTTGTGGCGTCAAAGAAACTCGGGGTTTGCTATCAGCTGGCGAATATGACGCAGCTATTCATACAGCAGTCGAAAATTTGCAAAACAACAAAGTTAGAAAAGGCAAACAGCCTTATATTGCTATGCTCGAGGAGGCCTTTTTTAAAGCAAAAACACGTGATTTGGAAGCGATAGATATGTTAATTAAAGATGCAAATCCATCAAATTTAGAAAAAGTTTTCAACCTATATGTGCAGCTCAATAATCGTCAAGAAATTATAAAACCCTTGTTGCCATTGCGTTTGACAGATCAAAATCGAGCAGTTCAATTTGAATTTGAAAATTATACAGATGAGATTGTAAATAGCAAAAATGCACTTTCAAAATATTTATACAACAATACCAAAGTACTTTTGACAACCAATCTAAAATCAAATTTTCGGCGTGCTTTTGATGATTTGAATTATCTTGAACAACTGAGCCCAAATTATAAAGATGTGCGCCAACTGATGGTTGAGGCCAGATTGAAAGGCACTGATTTTGTGAGTATTACCACAAAAAATGAAACAAATATGATTATTCCAGTACGTTTGGAAAATGATTTATTAGATATTTCAACTTATGGTTTGAACCAAAAATGGACTGTTTTTCACACCAATCGCATCAAAGGAACAGTTTATGATTTTGGAATTATTTTGAATTTTAGAGCGATAAATATCTCGCCAGAGCAAATTAAAGAAAAAGAATTTGTAAAAGAAAAGCAAGTAAAAGTGGGCCAAAAAAAGTTGCTTGACGCCCGGGGAAATGTAGTCAAAGATAGTATTGGCAAAGCCATAATGGTCGATGATTTGCGCACGGTTTCAATTTCTATATATGAATCTCGGCAACTAAAACAAGTTCAAGTCACTGCAAAAGTTGATTGTATAGATTTTAAAACCAATCAGTTAACTGAAACTTTTCCGCTGACAAGCGAATTTACATTTGAAAATATTTTTGCGACTTATAAAGGTGATAAACGGGCTTGTGAAGATAACTATTTTTCTTATTTTGACAAAAGATTACAACCCTTTCCAAGTAATGAACAAATGGTTTTTGACACGGGCGAAGACCTTAAAGTACAACTCAAAAAAATTATCGGAAGTATTAATTTTAGTCATTGATCGAAATTTCTGTAATTTTCTGAAATTTACTTTTTTTGGATTGATCAAATTTTTCAAAAAAAAAAGAGGCCAATTAGACCTCTTTTAATACTTTTATTTATTCCAATAAATGTGGCATTGCTTTAATTCTGGTCGCTCGTTTGTGTATTGAATCAACCATGCAACCAATTGTTCAATTTCATAGGGCAAAAGAATTTTTAATGCTTTTTCGACTTCTTTACAAAAAAGTGTTGGGTCAAAACTTACTTTTTCGAGAATATTTTTGGTGTATTGAATCATTGTTTTTTTCATAAAATAAATACTTTATTAAGAATTAAAAAACCAATCTAAAATCAAATCAAATTTAATTAATATTTTTATTCGGAAATACAAAAATGTGTTAATTTTTTTTAATTGTTGAAATGTTTAATCATAAATAAAATTAAAAGATTGATTATTAAGTATTTAGATTTTTTTTAAATTAAAATTTTAAAATAATTGCAATTGACAACTTATACCAAATACCTTTTGAATATTGTGATTTATTTTTATTTTCAAAAAAAATCGTATAATTGTAAACACAAAACAGGAATTGAAATTTACCATTAATAGATTATAATCATTTTAAAATGAAAGTTTATACAAAAACAGGCGACAATGGCACCACAGCTCTCTTTGGTGGCGATCGGGTTTCAAAAGACCATATTAGAATCGAAAGTTATGGCACCGTTGACGAGCTCAATTCGCATATCGGGTTGATTCGAGATCAAGAAATAGACCCTTATTACAAATTAATTTTAATCGAAATTCAAGACCGTTTATTTACTGTTGGCGCAATTTTGGCAACCCCACCACAAAAAGAATTGCTGAAAAATGGCGAGTTGAGACTTAAAAATTTAAGTATCATTGCGGCAGATGTCGAATTATTAGAAACCGAAATAGACACTATGGAAGATGCGTTACCACAGATGACACATTTTGTTTTGCCTGGAGGTCATGCTACTGTATCATATTGTCATATAGCACGTTGCGTTTGCCGTCGTGCCGAAAGATTGGCAGTTTGCCTGCATCATTCAGAACCGATAGAGCCTATGGCAATTCAATATCTCAACCGTCTTTCGGACTATTTGTTTGTTTTGGCACGCAAACTTTCGTCAGATTTGAAAGCCGATGAGATCAAATGGATTCCCAGAAAATAGGGTTGTTTTTGAAATATAAAAAGCAATTTTTTTTGTTTGAAAAAATAAATGAAAAAAAACTTGACTTTTTGAGTAAAAAAATTATTTTTGCATAAATATTAAATTGAAAGCAGATGTATTGGACTTTAGAATTAGCATCCTATTTGAGCGATGCGCCATGGCCAGCCACCAAAGACGAATTGATAGACTATGCCATTCGAGCAGGAGCACCGCTTGAAGTTGTAGAAAATCTTCAATCTATTGAGGATGAGGGTGAAATCTATGAAACGATGGAAGAAATTTGGCCCGATTATCCAACAGACGAAGACTATCTTTGGAATGAGGATGAATATTAAAAAAAATCAAC
>JAYTNQ010000403.1:0-18527 GCA_043748255.1 Bacteroidota bacterium | reverse complement strand
CACGAATATATTCGATTGCATCCTGATGATTAATCGCTTCAAGGTGCTCTCTCATAGATTTGCCAGAAACAGTCAAACCCTCGTTGATGACCAAATCTGTTTCGCGAAGTGTGAGTGTGTTGCCTTCAATACGATTACTTTCAAAAGTATATTCTAGCTCTAAAGCCTGTTTTATTTTAAAACTATCCAGATTTCGAACCGTGTTTAATTTATTTTTTAGTAAATCAATTTCGGTCAAAATAGCATCAAGATTTGAAGATATTTTCGGCAAAACACTTTGATAAGCAGTAATATCATCACAAACCAATTGCATCGCAGAAACAGCATAATCATCATACCCAATTTCTGAAATAATTTTTTCTTTTAGCCAAGAAACAATCAAATCATCATAATTAATGTCTAAAATTTGAGATAAAATCAAAATTTGAGATTTTGTAGGCAAGCGCAAACCACTTTCAAACCTGCTAATCAAAGCCTGATCAACATTCATTTTGAAAGCTAAATCTTTGATTTTTAGATTTTTAAAAATTCTTGCGTTTTTGATTAAGTTTTTCATGATAAAAAATGTATTTATTTGTCATGACAAAATTAGTCATTTTATTTTGATAAATAAAATTATCCCATCTTTTTTATAATCTGATCAATTTCTCTTTTAATATCTTGAGATTTTAGAGATTCTCGTTTATCATATGTTTTTTTGCCACGACAAAGACCAATATCCAATTTGGCAAGACCATTTTCAGTAGTATGCAATTTGAGAGGAACAATTGTAAGCCCTTTGGCCTGAACATTTTTGGACAAATTTTTAAGTTCTCGTTTGTTCAAAAGAAGTTTTCTCTCGCTTCTGGCTTTGTGATTAAACTGGTTGCCAAAAGCATACTCCTCAATATAAGTATTAATTGCAAAAAGTTCAAGATTGTTAAACTCACAAAAACTTTCGGTAATATTGGCTTTTCCGAGTCTAATTGATTTAATTTCTGTACCAGACAAGACAATACCGGCCGTATATGTTTCGATTATTTCATAATCAAATTTGGCACGTTTATTTAAAATATTTACAATTTTCAGCATATTTGCAAATGTAATGACAAAAAAAAGAATAGACAATATCAAAAAAAGATTAAATTTGCAATATGCAAAACCAATCAAACAATCCACTTCATGGAATCACATTAGCACAAATTCTTGAAAAATTAGTAGTTCAATATGGATTTGAAACCCTTGGGGAAATTATAAAAATCAAATGTTTTAATGAAAACCCTTCGATAAAATCGAGTTTAACATTTTTGAGAAAAACAGATTGGGCAAGACAAAAGGTAGAAAAACTCTATATTGAGTCTATAAAAAACATTATGATTTAAAATTTCTTTTTAGTAAAGAATAAATTTTTGCGTCCAAAAATCGACCATCAAAAAACTCATTTTCCAAAAAATGACCTTCTTTGACAAAACCATTTTTTAGTAATACTTTTTCAGAAGCAACGTTTTCGGGATCAATAACTGCTTCGATTGAGTGCAAATTCATAATCTCGAAACCAAATTTCAAAACTTCTTTTACTGCTTCAGTAGCAAAACCAAGATTATGAAAATCTTCCATCAAAATATAGCCAACCTCTGCTCTAAAATTTTCGGGCTGAATTCTATAATGACCAATAATTCCAATCATTTTTGGATCATCTTTCAAACAAATTGCCCAGTTTATGGCAACCGAATTTGAAATGCAATCCTCAATCATTTTGATATGCGCCAAAGCCTCCTCTGTATTTTTGAGCAGTGGTCTTGGGATAAATTGCATCGTTTTTGGATTGCTACGCATTTTTAAAACCTCAACGACATCAGATTTTTCAAGTTGCCTCAAGCGCAATCTTGAGGTTTCTAAAACCGGGAAAGGGAAAAAATTTAAGTTAATTATAGGATTCACTTTTTAAAATTAGGTTGTTAATTTTTTTGATTAAACCAGGACCCTCATAAATAAATCCAGTATATAACTGAATTAAATCTGCTCCAGCCTCCAATTTTCGGAGAGCATCTTCGGCAGAATGTATCCCTCCTACTCCAATAATTGGAAAAGATTTATTACTTTTCTCGCTCAAAAACCGTATGACCTCTGTAGCTCTATTTTCTAAAGGCAGACCAGACAATCCACCAATTTGATTTTGGTTTTTATCTTCCAAGCCCGTACGAGAAAGTGTTGTATTTGTGGCAATTACGCCAGCAATTTTGGTTTCATTTACAATTTCTATAATATCCAATAGTTGTTCGTTTGACAAATCTGGTGCAATTTTTAATAAAATTGGTTTTGGATTAAAAGCCTGTAAACCTTTATTTTGCAAGGTTTTTAAAAGTTTTGTGAGTGGTTCTTTTTCTTGTAATGCTCTCAAGTTTGGTGTATTGGGCGAACTCACATTGACAACAAAATAATCTACAAAATCAAACAATTTTTCAAAACAAAAAACATAATCTAAAACCGCATCTTCATTTGAAGTCAATTTATTTTTACCAATATTCCCGCCAATCAAGACGTTTTTATTTTTTTTTAATCGCAAAACTGCATCTTCAACACCCTGATTATTAAACCCCATTCTGTTGATTATAGCCTTATCCATTTTAAGGCGAAAAAGTCGTTTTTTTGGATTACCAGATTGTGGCTTTGGAGTTAAAGTTCCAATTTCTATAAACCCAAATCCAAAATTAGATAATTCGTCAAAAAGTTTGGCATCCTTATCAAAACCAGCTGCAAGACCAACCCTGTTTTTAAATTTCAATCCAAAAACTTCAGTTGCTAATCGAGGGTTATTATTATAATAATATTTTCTTATCAAAAAAGAAACACCAGGGATTTGGTTAATTTTTTTTAAAAGAAAAAATGAAAAATGATGCACTTTTTCAGGATCAAAACAAAAAAGAATCGGGCGAATAAAATTTTTGTACATGTAAAAATAATTTCTACAAAGTTATCAATTATGGAATCAAAATTCGATTAATTTCAAAAAAAAAAGCCTCGATTGCTCGAAGCTTAAATTTTTATTCTGGTTTTTTATTTTTGATAACCAATCTAAAACCTTCACCATGAATATTCAAAATTTCAACATTTTCATCGAGTTTCATATATTTTCTCAATTTTGCAATATATACATCCATGCTTCGAGATGTGAAATAATTATCGTCTCTCCAGATTTTTGTCAGTGCCAACTCTCTGGGCATCAAATCATTTTCATGAACCGCCAACATTTTTAAAAGTTCGTTTTCTTTTGGAGAAAGTTTGATAGGCTCCTCGTTTTTGAAAGTTAAAAATCTCAATTTTGAATTCAAATGAAAACCTCCAATTGTAAATTCAAATTTGGTTAAATCGGTTTTAGATTCAGATGATTTTCTTAAAATAATGGCACGAATTTTCATCAAAAGCACATCTGAGTCAAAGGGTTTGTTGAGATAATCGTCTGCTCCAACTTTGTATCCTTTGAGCACATCTTCTTTCATAGACTTGGCAGTCAAGAAGATAATTGGCACTTCTTTGTTTTTTTCACGTATTTCTTTGGCTAATGTATAACCATCCTTATAGGGCATCATAACGTCGAGAATACAAAGATCAAAAGTGTCTTTTTTAAATTTCTCGAAACCTTCCATTCCGTTTTTGGCCAAAGTCACATCAAAATCATTTAGATTAAGATAATCGCGAAGAATTAATCCAAAGTTTGGATCGTCTTCGACTAATAAAATTTTCTTGTTTGTAGTTTCCATATATTTAGTTTATTAATGGTAATTTAATGATAAAGGTACTTCCTTTATTTTTTTCGCTTTCAACAGCAATTTGTCCATTGTGATCGGCAACAATCCGTTTGACGTATGCAAGCCCTAAACCGTGACCTTTGACGTTGTGAATGTCGCCTGTATGCTCACGATAAAATTTTTCAAAAATTCTTTTTTGAGCTACTTTGCTCATTCCCGACCCTTTGTCTTGAATTTTGATAATTATAAAATCATTTATATTTTCGGTAAAAACATCAATTTTTGGAGACTCTGGCGAATATTTGATCGCATTGTCCAAAATATTAACCAGAACATTTGTGAAATGAACATCATTGAGCAGGGCTTCTGTTCGGATTGCGTTCAAGTGTGTTTTAATATTTCCGCCTCGATTTTCTATAATCAAATTTACATGCTCTACAGCATCATCAATAATATCATGCAAATCCAAAGCTTCTTTTTTGATGTCTAATTCTCGTTTTTCTAATTTTGCAATTCTCAAAACATTTTCAACTTGAGCGTGCATTCGTTTATTCTCTTCACGAATCATTTGAAGATATCGATGGATTTTTTCTTTGTCATCAATAACTTTTGGGTTTTTGATAGCATCCAAAGCGAGATTTATAGTTGCAATAGGCGTTTTAAACTCATGTGTCATATTGTTGATGAAATCCGTTTTAATTTCAGAAATTTGACGTTGCTTCAACAATTGATTCAAAGCACTGCTATATGCCGTGATGATAATTAATGTAAAAATAATAAACAATATTGTAATCTCAATCAATTCAGAAAAAAGATATTTTTTCTTTTCGGGAAAATAAATTTTTAAGTCATATTTTCCATTACCTTCATTGTCTGTGAAAATTGGAATACTAAAATTTTCTTTCACATCATAATTAAAATTTTCAGATTTGATTGTAGATATGTTTCCATTTTCAAAAACGGCAAATTGAAATGGCGTGTCAACAGCATACATTTTGAGTTCGTCTTGAAGTAATTTAAAAAGTTCTTGATTAGAAATGCGTTCACTTATCAATTTATTATCGACTATATCTCTAAAAAAAATTTCAAATTGAGCTTTGTCTAATAAGGCTATGCTTCCAGATTTGTTTATCGTAATATCAGGTTTTAGATTGTTTTGAAGATTTGATTTATCTACAGAATTTCCCGAAAATATTTCTGTTTTTCTGGTCGAAATAAAATTTTTCGCTGTGATAGAATCCTTTTTTTTATCAAAGAACGAGAGGTTTATATTAAAATCTTGAGCAATTATACTATTTGAATACACAACAGTTTCGTTTGTAACTCGGTTTTTTTGAACCAAAACAAAATCAAGAAGTTGGCTTTTTTTTGGATCTTTTCCAATACTATCTTTTAGTATATTATACTGATTTAAAACACTATAGGTTTCGTTTTGTTTTAATTTTTCAGAAACGTTTCCCATCACTTGTTTGATATGAAATTTAAACTGAATTTCATTTCTCAAAAAAGAGGTGTTGATAAGATATAATTGCACCAGAATTATACCAATCAATGATATACTCATCAAAACCACAAGCGCCCTAAATATTATCTTGTTCATCAATACAAAATTAACATTTTAACATTTAATCTTTTAGTATATTAACCAAAGATTAACATAAGCTTTTTTGAAGAGCTGCAATGATTGATTCAATTTGCTTTTCTGTTGTTTTCAAATCAATATTTTCGATAACAAAATCACATTTTTCGGCTCTCATCTTATCTGTCCATTGGTTTTTTATTCTACTTAAAACCTGTTCATAACTAACTTTATCTCGGTTCATTACGCGTTGAATTCTAAGTTCTTCATTTGCATTAACAGAAATTGTTTTAAAACAAATGCTATCTATTTTTGACTCAAACAAAATAGCGGACTCCTTGATAACAAAAGGTTGATTTTGGTTATTTTGCAACCATTCTTCAAAATGAATTTTTACATACGGATGCACAATTGCGTTCAATTTGGCTAATTTTTCAGGGGTTTCAAAAACAATTTTCGCCAAATTTTGTCTGTTTAAAATCAAATCGTCAAATATAGTAGCTCCGAATTCTAACCGAATTGCTTCTAAAATTTCAGACTTAGTCATTAATTTTTTTGTTTCTTCATCAGAATTATATATTGGAAATCCTCTAAATTCAAAATAATTTGCAACCGATGTTTTTCCGCTTCCAATACCCCCTGTTAAACCTATAATTTTAGTATTACACTTTTTTTTTTTTGCAATATCTATTGAGTTATTTGAAATGTCATTTTTACTTGTTGATAAATAATTGTTTAAAACTAATTCATTTTCAGACTGATTGAGATTTTTAAAAAATAATTCAGGGAAGGCAATTTCTGGTTTTTTTTTGAGGATATTTATTTTATAAAATGCCTCAATAAATCCGTTTCCATAACCAAAAAATTGTTTCCAAACCGCGACTGTTGCTAATCCTCCAATCATTGGACTTTTGTTTTGATAACCTGCATATACAAAAACAACTAGAAAATATAAAAAATACATTTGAAGTAATCTTTCATGCAAAAAAACGATTAAAAATAAAGATAAATAAAAACCAATTACAAATAATGCGGGTGCAAAAAAACTGAATTTTATATATTTCGGGAATCGAAAGTTAAGCACAGCTCTAGTTTTACCGAATTTATTTACTTGATTTTCAAACTGTTCAAAATCTGTTCTACGTTTATGAAACACTTTTGCATTTGAAATAAGTTTGCTTTTAAATCCAAAATCCCAAAGTCTAAATACCAAATCTGGATCTTCTCCGGGATGTATGTTTCCAAAACCACTCGTGGCTTCAAATGCTTTTTTTGATAATCCCATATTGAAACTTCGTGGTTGAAATATTCCTAATCTTTCATCCCTACCTCGAATTCCTCCGGTTGTTATTGGAGATGTCATGGCAAAATTAATTGCTTTTTGTATATTTGAAAAGTTATTTTCGGCTGCATCTGGCCCACCAAAACAATCTACAAAATCTTTTGAAAGTGCATTTGAAACCTCGCTAAGATAATTTTTGGGAAGCATACAATCAGAATCAAAAAACAAAAAATAATCGCCTTTAGCTATTTTCATTCCAAAGTTTCGAGAGTCTCCGGGACCAGAATTTTTTTTGAATATATAGCAAATATTTAATTTTTTTTGAAACGTATTTACTATACTTTCACAACAAATCGACGATCCATCTTCGACAATAATGACTTCAAAATTTGATTTATAATCTTGATTGACTATACTTTCTAGCAAATCTTTAATTTCATTTGGACGATTAAAAACGGGAATTATGATTGAAAAATTCATCTTTAAAAATTTTAACAAATATAAACTTTATTAAAAACAAAAACCACCATAAATGGTGGCTTTTGAAAAAAAAAAAATAATTGTTATTCTTTTACAACTTTTATAGTTTTTACTTGATTGTCTGCAGTTACTTTTACTAAATAAGTACCACTTGAAAGGGATGACATATCAATTTGCGAACTATTTGAAGTTGCTTTTGTTGCTACTTGTTGACCTAACAAATTAAATACTGCCACATTTGAAATGTTTTGTGAATTGATATTTAAAATATTTTTTACTGGATTTGGATAAAAATTAAAAGCATTTGTATGCAAAGTTCCTGTTCCTAAAGTGGCTTCAATTTTAAAATTATCAATGAAAAAATCATAATCTTCAGTATCGTCTGTAGCTCCATCAGTTGCCAAGAAGGCGATTTTTGCTGTTGAGCTTGTAGATGTTAAATTGGTTAAAAACACATTTGTTGAATTGCTAATTCCGGCATTTACGTCAAAAGTTGCAATCGAAGACCAGCTTGCTCCATCATCTTCTGACAATAAAACCTGAACAGTGTCGTCAGACCCCATTGCAATAGCATTTGTTCCATTCCAGTTTGAAACTGCATAATCAAAACTCAAATCATTATATCCAGAAGATAAATCTAATGTAGGTGTTATCATCCATCCAACTCTGTTGAAAGAATACAAATTAACTTTCATAGCGCCCGTTGTTCCAGCGTTTAAGAAACCATCTGCGGCCCATATTCCTACACCTGTTCCAGTTGGCCCTGTACTTACATCACCAGCATCATTTGAAGTCCAACATGCTGCTGCTGCTGAAAAATCATTTTGATAAGTTGGCACAATTCCAAGAGTAGAACAAAGAGTTGAAAACGACACTGCCGATGACCAAGAGCTTGAATCTGTTGCACTACACACACTTCTTACCCATACATAATAGGTGGTTGCAGGAGATAAATTAAACAAATCTACAAAATTTAAACCTGCAACAGATTGACCAGTAGCAACAGTTGCTGCATCTGGGGCTGCATTAGAAGTCGAAATATAATAATCATAAGCGGTAGGAGCAGAAGTAGAATCTGTCCAAGAAACATTGGCACTGTTTTCTGAAATTGATGCTGAATCTACAACTAAAGCAGATGGTTGAACACATGAAGGAACTTGTTCCCATGTTACATCATCAATCAAAATACTATTTGCTGGTGATCCTGAATTTCTAAAAGCCAAAACTTGATTGGTACCAATGCTTGAATCAAATTGTGCAAATTGTAAATCCCAATTTGTTGTAGAAGTTGTAGTAATAGTTGAAACTGGAACAAAAGAAGTTGCATCAGTTGGATCTGTCAAATAACCTATCTCTAAAACGCCTCCAACTGTAAAATTGGCTCTTGTATAAAATTTTAACCAATGCGAACCATCACCTGCATTTGAAACTGCTGGCATAGCAACTACTCCCAAACTTGTTGCTGAGCTACTATAAATATACATAACATTTGGTCCTGATGGAGAACCCGTAGTTGCTTGAGTATTTGCATTTCCACCGGTTCCAACTCGTTTCCAACAATCTGGAAAATTTGGAGTAGTCACGGCATCAAAATTTTCAGTAAAATCGGTTACAGCAACACAAAGGGTTTCAAAACCTTTTTTGCTAGACCAATCACTCAAATCTGTTGGGCTACAAGCCGATCTTACCCAAATGTAATACATTGTAGATGGGTTCAATGAAGTCAAATCGACTGTCGTACCTGTCAATACAGTTGCTGTTGGAGCCGTTGTAGCGTCCGGAGCTGTATTTACATCTGAAATATAGTATTGATATCCGCCGGCTGGTACTGTTGTTGAGGCTGTCCAAGAAACCGATGCGGTGGTTGCTGTCACATTTGAAATTTGTAAAGAAGTTGGCTCTATACAAGTTGGTGAAACGGCTAATTTGAAATCATCAAAATTGATTCCGTTTGGAGCCAAAGGTGCTACAACATGTATTCCAAATGAATAATCACCCGTTGTTGTGGGTGTAAATTCATAAAAATATTTATTCCAGTTTGGGTCTTGAAAACCAGTAACGGCATACAATTCTGTTGTCATATCGGCATCTGTTTGACCATTTCCAACGGCTACGTTCAAATCATAACCTACTATTGCATCATTTGTTCTCATAAAATAACTAAAAGTGTATGATACACCTGCAGTTAAAGTAGTGATTGGTGTAAATGCCCAACCATCTGTACTCCATGTTCTTCTTAATGAATGTGTACCATTGTTTGCTACTGGAGTTGTAGAAATTGACCATGTACTGGTTGTATTGATATAATTCCAACAGCTCGGGAAAATATTTGTTCCTGTTGCTACATTTTCAAAATCTTCTGTCCAAGGTAATGTTGTATTTGGAACACATAAACTTGCAAATGCCAATGGCAAACTCCATGGGCTAAATTCATTTCCACAATTTGATCTTACATAAAACACATAGTCCGTTGATGGCATTAATCCTAAATCAGAATATGGTAAAGCTGTTGTTGCAACTCCTGCATCTGCATCTGTTGGAGCAGGACTTCCTGCTGGCAAAATTAATACTTCCCAAGCGGTTTCAACACCACCTGGCTCCCAAGTAAAATCTGCACCTGTAGTTGAAATATTTGAAACAGCAGCATTCATCGGAATAGGACAACTCAACAAATGTAAAACCGTAGTGATATGACATCCTGTTTGACCAGCACAAGCCGCATCATCAGAAAAATGCAATCTCACTTGATCTATTGGCATACCAGAAACTGCTAATGGAGAATCTCCAAAAGTAATCACGTTGTCTAACAAATCTGTTACAGTAATGTAATTGTGTACACCTGCAAGGGTACAAGTAAATACATAATTTTCTCCTACAATTAGTCCATCTACTTGGGCGTATTCTGTTGTATAATTACAAGTAGAAACATTTTGAGGATAGCCAAGATTGTTTGAAACAATGGCAGTGGCTGGAAATTGTGTAGTTCGAATACATTGCGCATAACCTCCTATCGAGAACAATAATAGCAAGTTAAATAATAAAGTAATTTTTTTCATGAATAATGTGTTTAGTTGTAAAATAATGTGCTAAAGTATAAAAAAAATTAAATTAAATTTAAAAAAAAAGGTATTAATTTAATAATACCTTGCTTTTAGTTATTTTTGTAATACTTTTATTACCGAAATTAGACCGAAATACTATTTATTTGAACCATTTCGTTGACATTTTCTGAATAATCAATTTCTGAAAAACCAAAGCCAAACAAATTATGAAAATCCAATCGATAACCCTCTAAATCGCCCAAATCATTTAAGTTTTCTGTAGTAGCTTGCGCCCATAGCAAAGCAATTTTAGCCTGCAAATCAGCTTCCATTTCCCAATCATCTATTCTAATTCTGCCTTTTTCATCAACCGAAACACCATTTTTTGCATACAATCTTTGGCAATACAATCTTTGAATTTGTTCGATACAACCTTCGTGCGATCCAGCCTGTTTCATGAGTTTATACAATATAGATATATATAAAGGTATCACTGGAATAGCCGAGCTTGCTTGTGTAACTAATGCTTTGTTGACAGATACATAAGCCTTTCCGGCAATATCTGTCAAGCTATTCGTAATCAAAAACGCTGTAGCTTCAAGATCATCTTTGGCACGACCAATAGTTCCGTTTCTATATACTGCTTCCGTAAGTGACGATCCAATATAGGAATATGCAACGGTTGTTGCTCCTTCTGCTAATAAATTTTCGCTCTTTAATGCTTCTATCCAAAAAGCCCAATCCTCGCCCCCCATTACTGTAACAGTATTTTCGATATCATCGCCTTCGCATGGCGCAATACTAATGTCTGAAACCTTTCCTGAGTGAAAATCGACGGTTTTATTGCTATATATTTGTCCAATAGGTTTGAGAACAGATCGGTGCAAAATACCGGTTTTTGGGTGCAAGCGCACCGGCGAAGCAAGGCTATAAATAACCAAATCAATTTGACCCAAATCTTGCTTAATCAAATCTATAGTTTGCCTTTTGATATCGTCAGAAAAAGCATCTCCGTTGATACTCTTTGCATACAAACCAGCCTTTGAGGCTTCCACCTCAAATGCAGCAGAGTTATACCAACCTGGCGAAGCCGTTTTTCCTTCAGACGGTGGTTTTTCAAAAAAAACACCAATCGTGGCTGCATCACAACCAAAAGCACTTGTGATTCTGGAGGCCAGTCCAAATCCAGTTGAAGCTCCAATAACCAAAACCCGTTTGGCACCGTCAATTTTTCCTTTTGATTTGATATAAGCAATTTGATTTTTGATGTTTTGCTCGCATCCTTTTGGATGTGCTGTTGTGCAAATAAAGCCGCGCATTCTTGGTTCTATAATCATATTTTTGATAATTAATTTGTTAATAACAGTACTTTGGCGTGATTGATAGCCGATTCTGAAATATCTTTTCCCGAAAGCATTTCAGCAATTTCAACAATACGAAGGTCTCCTTCGATTTTTATTAATTCGGTTGTAGTTTTATCGTGGTTTGTGCTTTTAAAAACTTTAAAATGGGTATCCCCTTTTGCAGCAATTTGCGGCAAATGTGTGATCGAGAATACCTGCATATTTTTGCTCATTGATTTCATAATTAATGCCATCTTATTTGCAATTTCGCCAGAAACACCAGTGTCAATTTCATCAAATATAATCGTTGGTAGCTTTGAAAAATCTGCCAAAATAGCCTTTGTAGCCAACATTATTCTTGACATTTCACCACCCGAAGCTACTTTTTTGAGCAATCCAAAATCCGAACCTTTATTTGCCATAAACAAAAATTCGAGCGCATCTTTTCCATTTGATTGAAAATCATTTGTAGGCAACAAATTTATTTTAAATTTGGCATTCGACATTCCTAATTGATCTAATATAAAACACAATTTATCAATCAAAACGGGTATTGCTTTTTTGCGATTACTCGAAATTTGATTGGCTTTTTCGTTCAATTCAGTTTCAATATGCTTTTTTTGTAATTCCAAATTCTCAATTTCGATTTCAAAATTTGAAGCCAATTCCAATTTATGTTCCAAATCAGACTGAATTTCGAGCAAATCTAATGTGCTTTCAACATGGTGTTTTTTTAGCAAATTATTAATTACTTGCAGTTTTTGATTGACCAATTCCAGTGCCGCAGGGTCTGATTCGAGATTTTCTAAGCGATTAGTTGTTTCAGAAATAATATCATCAAATTCTATCAAAACGCTCTGACAACGCTCTGAAAGTTCTGTAAATGAATTTGAAATCAAAGATAATTTTTGAAAATTATATTTGGTTTCTTTCATATTTTGCAAAATTCCCGTATTTTCATCTACTGAAATCGATAAAATTTTGGTCAGATTTTCTTTCAAATCGCTCACATTATTCAATTCTTTAAAACGTGCTTCAAGCTCCACTTCTTCATTTGAAATAATTTTTGCAGATTGCAATTCTTCTAATAAAAAGGCATTATAATCCCGCTCTTTATTGGCAGTTTTCAAATTTTCTTTCAAATTTGAAATATTATGCTTAATCTTTTTTAAAAATTGAAAGTCATTTTCAAAATCGATAATATTGCTTTGATGATTTGCAATGGTATCTATAATGTTAAATTGAACACTTTCTTCTGTCAATTCTTGTGTTTGATTTTGTGAATGAATGTCTATCAAAAAAACAGCTAACTCTTGCAAAATTTGTAAACTCACAGGGATATCATTTACAAAAGCTCTTGATTTTCCATTGATTGCAATTTCTCTTCTTATAATAGTTATAGGTTCGTAATCTAAATCATTGATTTCAAAAAAAGAATTCAAATCATACAAACTCAAATCAAAAATGGCTTCAATAACGCATTTTTCATCTTTGTTTTTAAGGGAATTCAAATCGGCTCTTTTTCCCAATATGAGAGACAAAGCCCCTAATAAAATCGACTTTCCTGCACCCGTTTCGCCAGTAATTGTTGAAAAACCAGCCGTGAAAGTCATGGAAAGTTCTTCAATCAATGCAAAATTTTTGATGTGAATGGAAGTAAGCATTTTTTAAAATTTAATTTTTAATGGAAGACCATTTATTGGCATTATTGGTTGAAATTCGACCAAGTTTTTCAGCCAAATTTGACACATCTGCTTTGATTCCTTCAGAAAATATTGACTGAATCTCATCTGCTTTTGCATCAAAAAAAACACGAGTTACAAAGGCGTTTGGTCGCACTTCATGCACTTTTTCGATAGTAAGAATCGAGGCAGCAATATTGTTTTTTGCCAATTTTAAATCATCGCTCATTTTGTCAATACCATTCAAATGATATTCAAAAAAAGCCTCTCTAATTGGCAAATAAGTATTTGATAATAAGTCATTTATAAAAAAATATCGGTTTTGGTTTCCATCTGCCTGAATCCATCCTTTGTAGCCACTCGATTGGGCCGTATTTACGATTTCTTGAGCGGTTTCGAGAGCATCTTTGCCACCCAAAAGTGCAAAAGAGTCACCATCTAATCCAATTATGATATTGCAATAATATGCTATTACTGAAATCAAATTAGAGTCAAAACTATTAGTGTTAAAAGTCAAATTTTCAAACTCCATATATTTGAAACTGAAATCCTTGTCATTATAATTCAAAATTGGAGTGGCATACGTTGCATTAAAAACGGGTCTTGATGATTGAATTTGAATGGTAGCTTCAAATTGATCTATGTTAAAAGAAGTAATATTGATAAACATCGAACATTCAATTTTTTCTTTTTGCTTATAAGTCAAATTAGTCCATTTTGTTCGGTTTACCAACTCATTCAAAGATTTTTCGAGGGTTTTAAAAACAGGCATATTTGGGTTTGAAGTGGCTTGTGCATTTACTTTTACGGTACAATTTAATTCTTGAGAAAATAATTTTCCGAAACCAAAAATGGTCAAAAACAACATGATTTTATACATAAAAATGGTTTTTAATTTTATTTAATATATCAACAGCAACATCTTCTTTTGATTTTAAATCCATGGGTTCAACCACAAAATTTTGGTCTATAAAAGTAACTTTATTGGTTGTTTTGCCAAAACCGGCTCCTTCGTCCTGAAGTGAATTTAAAACTATCAAATTTAAGTTTTTTTTCTTAATTTTCAAAATAGCATTTTCAATTTCATTTTCGGTTTCTAAAGCAAATCCAACCAAAAACTGGCTTTTTTTGATTGCTCCTAAAGATGCCAAAATATCTTTGGTTTTTTCTAATTCTAAAACCAAACAGTTTTCATTTTTTTTGATTTTATGTGTAGCTACATTCTTTGGTTTATAATCTGCCACAGCAGCAGCTGCGATTGCAACATCCACATTTTCAAAATATTGGTGACAACTATCAAACATTTCTAACGCAGATTTCACTCTAATTATTTCAATTGAGTCATGATTTGTTGTCAAATGTGTTGGTCCAGTGATCAAAATTACGGTTGCTCCCAAGTTTGCTGCGCAATTTGCAATATCAAAACCCATTTTTCCAGAAGAATAATTTCCAATAAAGCGAACAGGGTCAATTGCTTCATAAGTAGGGCCAGCTGTAACTAATATTTTTTTGCCTTTAAGTGGCAGTTTTTTATCGAGGTCAACACAGATAAAA
Organism: Bacteroidota bacterium; assembly: GCA_043748255.1. GTDB lineage: Bacteria > Bacteroidota > Bacteroidia > Flavobacteriales > Flavobacteriaceae > Flavobacterium. Next base: position 3,838 of record JAYTNQ010000403.1, on the reverse strand, counting down.
TTAACTATGTTTTCTGGCTCTGCCATTCTCCCTTCTCCAGACAAACCGCTAGCAAGCTCACCATTTTCGGCCGCAATAATTTGGTTTCCAAAAGATTGCAATTTAGAAAGATTTTCAATCGTAGTTTGATGCTTATACATATCCAAATCCATCGCTGGGGCTATATATACAGGACATTTTGCAGAAAGATAAACGGCCAACAATAGATTGTCGCAAACACCATTTGCCATTTTTGAAATAGTATTTGCGGTTGCGGGAGCCACCACAATAAAATCTGCCCAAAGTGCCAAATCTACATGATTGTTCCAAACTTCGTTTTCGTTTTCAGGCTCAAAAAAAGCCGAAAAAACGGGTTTCTTCGACAATGTTGATAAGGTCAATGGTGTAACAAAATCTTTGGCAGCGGGTGTCAAAACAATTTGCACTTCGGCACCAGACTTGATAAAAAGCCTGGTCAATGTGGCAGTTTTATAAGCAGCTATACCGCCAGAAATGGCCAATAAAATTTTTTTACCGCTTAAAACTGACATTATAATTTAGACTGTTGCTTCTTTATAAAAAATCTTGTCATCAAGCCACTCTTGAACGGCTAATGCGTGTGGTTTTGGCAATTTCTCATAAAATTTTGAAACCTCAATTTGCTCTTTATTCTCAAAAACTTCTTCTAAACTGTCATTATAAGTGGCAAATTCTTCCAGCTTTTCTGTCAATTCTTTTTTGATTTCGGCGTTAATTTGATTGGCTCTTTTGGCCATAATTGTAATCGCTTCATAAACGTTTCCTGTGGGTTGTTCAATCACAGTTTTGTTGTATGTAATCGTGTTTACAGGTGCAGTAGTTTTCTTTAAATCCATGATTTTTATTTTGAAAATTGTTTTAAATCGGTTTCTATTTTGGCCAACATAATGTCAACCTTACTTTTGTATTCTGTATTAGCATTGAATTTTAGCAATGCGGCACTTGCAATTTTAGCATTATCTAATCGTTCTTTCATTTTAGAATTTACACTATTAATGGCCAAATTGTATGCCGAATCAAATTTATAATACAATGCTTTTTCTTTAAATGGTGTTCCGGGAAAATCAATCAAAAAATTGTCTAAAGCAACCAAAGCTGCTTTGTAATCTGCAATTGTGTTGTATTGTTTTGCAACTTCAAATGCTTTTTTTTCTAATTTTTCTCTCAATATTTTTATTTTTGAATTGGCATCAGACAGATAAGTTGAGTTTGGAAAATCATCAATAAAACGCTGTAATTTGTCAATCGCTTTGTTGGTGTCAACTTGGTCTAAACTATAATTTGGCGACATTTCTGTATAACAAATCGCACTCAAATAGGAAGCTTCTTCTACTTTGCTACTTTTTGGATAGCTCGAGGCAAAACTTTCAAATTGATAGCCCGCTGCATAAAACTGTTCTGTTTTGTATAATGATTGGCTATACATAAAAAACATATTTTCGGCTTGTGGTTTGCCTCTATATAAAGGTACGATTTGCTCAAAAAGCCGAATTGCTTTTGAATATTTTTTGGCTTCATACATTTTTATTGAAACCGCATATTTTTTTGAAACTTCGTCATTCTTCAATGCTTTTTGATATTCATTACATGAAGATAAGGTAAGCGCAGCAAGCAAAATCGAAATAAATTTAGTCATTCTTAATTTGGTTTTTTATATTAAAGTCTTGCTTTTATTTAATCTGCAAAGTTAGTTTTTTTATTGCAAAAAAACAAAAACATTTTTGAATTGGTTTTTGTTCAAAAATTAATGATGATTTTCATCTAAATTGTCAACAAAATTTTTAATTTTTTGAGCCAATCCCTCATCTACTTCAACCAAAGGTAGTCTAACGTGGTTTTGACAAATACCCAAGTTTTGCAAAACTTGTTTGATGCCAGCTGGATTGCCTTGCTCAAAAATCATATCGATAATATCCATAAGGGCATAATGAATTTCAAAAGATTGTGTGACATTTTTGGTTAATCCTAATCTTATCATTTTAGAAAATTCTGAAGGAAAACCTTGACCAATTACTGAAATTACTCCTGAACCACCCGCCAAAATCATGGGCAAAGCCAAAATATCATCTCCAGAAATAACCAAAAAATCTTTAGGTTTAAGTTTCAAAAGCTGCATCGCCTGAACCATATCACCAGCGGCTTCTTTAATTCCAATAATATTTGAATGTGCATTTGCTAATCTAAAAACGGTATCGGGCAACATATTACTTGCGGTTCTACCGGGCACATTGTACAAAATAATTGGCAGAGGAGAAGCTTTTGCAATGGCAGAAAAATGCTGAAAAACACCCTCTTGTGTAGGTTTATTATAATAGGGCGAAACAGATAAAATTGCTGAAAAATGCTGAAAATCACGTGTTTGCAACTCATCAACTATTCGTTGTGTCGAATTGCCTCCAACTCCCAAAACTAAAGGTAATCTTGAGTTGTTTGCTGCGATAATCGTGGCAATTACCAATTCTTTTTCGTCATGTGAAAGTGTTGCAGGTTCTCCGGTTGTACCTAAAATGACAAGATAATCTACCCCGCCGTCAATGACAAAGTGAACTAATCTTGTGACAGCTTCAAAATCAACAGTAAGGTCATTTTTGAAAGGAGTTACCAACGCAACGCCTGTTCCTTCAAATAATTGCATATTAAATTTTGTTTAAAATTTTTAAATATCGAAATAGTTCTTTCGTAAAAACAATATAGTTTTCGGCAGCGGTTTCAATCATAAAATGATTAATTCTCTTGTCAATTGTTGCAAAACCAACTTTAAATTTGGCTTTAGACTGTTGGGAAACCAACATCAGTGGGGCTTTTTCTACATCATAATAATTAATTAATAAATCGAAATTTGAATTAATAAAATTTTTAACATCTTGATTGTCAATTGATCCATTCCATTTTAAATCTTTGTAACTTAAAAAAGGTGTGTCAAAAACCTCCGCTTTTTTGATTTTATCTTTATAAATCATCAATTGAATGTTTGAAACATCTATGTCAAAACAAAGCAATTCTTGAATCAATTTTTGTTTATCAAAAAAATAACTCTCATCTACAATAATCCCAATCGTATTAATTTTCTCTACAGAAAAATTAGAACTAAATTGAGACAATCGGTTTTTTAATTTTCTTTTTATAAAAAAATCCTTGATAAAATCTAAAAACATATTACTTTTACTTGATTACAAATTTAATTAAAATAAGTCACATTTCAGATGGTAAATCTAAAAAAGTATCCCATATATTGGCATCATTTTGTTATAATCTTAACATTTTTGTTTTTGAGTTCGTGTCAATTACAAAAATTTGAAATATCAAAAGTTACAGTCAATCAAATAAAAATCGACAGCACAGTATCAGAATCAAAAGATATTGAGCAGTATATAAAGCCTTATCGGGCAAAAATAGATACCGATTTGAACACAATTTTGGCGTATGCTCCAGAAAATATTGATAAATCCGGGAAATGGCAAACTCCCTTAGGAAATTTACTTGCAGATGTTACACTTGACCGCTGTAACTTGCTTTTTTTGAAACAAAAAAACCAGACTATCGACCTCTGTTTGCTCAATCATGGAGGCATTCGTTCCATCATTGGGAAAGGAAATGTAACATTAAGAACCGCTTTTGAATTAATGCCTTTTGAAAATTCGGCAGTTGTAGTGACTTTAAAGGGCGAACAAATTCTTGAAATTGCTACCTATATAATAAAGGAAAAAAAACCACATCCAATTTCGGGATTTTCTTTTGAAATTGATGAAAATTTGGAACCAAAAAACATCAAAATCAAAGGGATTCCATTAGATTTAAAGTCAAATTATCAAGTAGTTAC
>JAYTNQ010000402.1:0-18533 GCA_043748255.1 Bacteroidota bacterium | reverse complement strand
AAAGGTTTTAAAACAGCCCTCGAGGATCAGTTGAGTCAATTTAGCTACAAATTGACAGGAGAAAAACAAACCGAAGCCGTTTTTGTGGCTTATATCAGTCTGAAAAGTGTGCTACAAGAAAAGGCCCAAAACATGATTGGCGACGACAATATTATCACCGGATATTTGTATAAAAACCATATCAAAATCATCGGAAAACCTTATCTTGAAGTGACAAATTGGGATATCGAACACCAAAAAGTGGCTTTTAATTACTGTTTTCCCATCGACAAAAAAACACCATATATAGCGAGTGACGCCGTCAAGTTTAAGCTCATTCCCGCACAAAAAGGATTAACAGCTTCCTATTTTGGAAACTTTCGTACTTCAGATCGGGCGTGGTTTGCCATATATGATTATGCTCAAAAAAACAATATCAAGCTGAATTACAAGCCATTAGAACATTTTTTGGCAAATCCATTCAATGGCGGTGACGAAAAATTGTGGGAAACCAAAATCATAATTCCGTTTGCAAAATAGTAATGCACTTTTTTTTTGGATCACACCACCCATCTCCTTCACACCACCTGTCCCGCTGCACGCTATATCTTTTGTTTTTTTCTGAAAAAGAAAAAAACAAAAGGATATACGCTACATCGGGGATATTTTAGACTATTTAACTTTTCAACACCTCAAAAGCTACCCGTATTTTATATATGTCTGATGCAAATATTAAAAAGGAAGAGTTTCCAAATTTGAAACAAAAAAATCCCAATCAGCGGCCACTTTTGGACGGTTTACAAAATGTCCATTGCCATCAAAATAAGACATAAATTCATCTTTTGAAGGGTCAAAATCAGGTTGTTGCCATTCAAACTGTGGTATTCTAATATAGTTTGGTGTATGCATGATTTGTGCAAAAGCAAATCCGCTAACAAGCCCCGCCAAATGCCCTTCCCAAGAAATACTGCTATCTATCTGCGGAAAGACAAACCAAATCAACCCTCCATAACAGAGCACAACGGCCATTGAAAGCGCCATCAGTCGATAATAACCGGTATTGACTCCTTTAAAAAACAAGAATGAAACCAATACATATATCAAGCCACTCGCACCAATATGGTAAGAATCTCTTCCTATAATCCAGGTAAAAAAGCCCGAAAAAAAAATGCCATAAATAAGCACTTTTAGAGATGCCGCCCGATAAAAATAAATTAACGCCATCGAAAGTACAAAAAGGGGTAACGAGTTGTTGGCAATATGCCCCAAATCACTGTGGATAAAGGGACTGAAAAATATGCCCCGAAGGCCTTTAATAGATCGTGGCTCGATGCCAAACTGCCCAAGCTGCAACCCAAAATGTTTGTCTATCCAAAATACAACCCAAATAAATCCCAACAAAAAAGTTGGGACAATCCAAACGGAGGGTGTGAATTTGAAATAATTATCTTTCATTTTTTTAGCAAACCATTAGCATGAACTTCATTCAAACACAACTTTAATCAAGCTTCAAATTTGCGGCAGATTGGGCAACAGCATCTTTCAAAGTTTCTTTGTATTGAATCATTTTTTTTAGTATTTCAGGATTGTGGCAGCCCAAAATTTGAGCAGCAAGAATACCCGCATTTTTGGCAGCATTTAAAGCTACAGTTGCTACAGGAACACCGCTGGGCATTTGCAATATAGACAAAATACTATCCCAACCATCAATAGAATTGCTCGATTTTATGGGTACCCCAATAACAGGTAATGGCGATATTGCGGCTACCATTCCGGGCAGATGTGCTGCTCCGCCTGCCCCTGCAATAATCACCGAAATGCCGTTTTTGTGAGCGTTTTTAGCAAAATCAAAGAGTTTTTCTGGGGTTCGATGCGCCGAAACAATGTCTGTTTCGGTCATAATACCAAATGATTTGAGAATGTCTATGGCGTCTTGCATAACTGGCAAATCTGATATGCTTCCCATAATGATTGCTATTTTCATGGTGGTTTGGTTTTCTAAAATTATTTTTTACAAAACTACTGATATTATGACAAAAAAGCCAAATTATTATTCGTTGTCTTGGCTCTTGAGGTTTGACAAATGATATATGGCATCACCTTCATAAACAATTGGCGAATGATTGGCATTGATGATAAAACCATCGTTTGGGGCCTTTACTTTTTGTTCAAATTTACCAAACGGGTCTGTAATCAAACCTATAGTGGTTCCCTTTTTTACAAAGTGACCTATCAAATTGCCATCGTGAAGCAAACCTGAGCATTTTGCCCGCAGCCAACCCGATTTTTCGATATATATTGTTTTTGATTTTTGTGTCGCAGGTGCATGATTTTGAGACAGCATACCCAAATGTGACAGCAAACGTTTAACCCCATTTACTCCTTCTTGTGCCACATCATTGTTGATATCCAAAGATTTTCCGCCTTCAAAAAGCAACATTTTGACACCCATTTTTTCAGCTGCGTTTCTAAAAGAGCCTGCGATATTTTTGGAAAAAAGTGTAAATGGTGCCTCAAAAACATCTGCCAATTGCTTGAGTTCGGGGTTGTTTTGGGTCAATCTAATTTGAGGAGCATTAAATCGCGAAGCGCCACCGGCATGAAAATCTACGGCATACTGCACAATCGGCATAATTTCTTTTAGAATATGAAACGCAAATCTGCTTGCCAAAGAACCCGTTTTGCTTCCCGGAAAAACCCTATTCAGGTCTCGGCCATCAGGAAACTCGCGCGATTTGTTGACAAATCCAAACATATTGACAATTGGAATACAAATTATGGTGCCTGTTTTTGGTTTATTTATTTTTTGAATAATCAATTGCCGCACAATTTCAACGCCATTTATTTCGTCGCCATGAATGCCAGCCGTAAACAAAAAAACTGGGCCATCAAGTAGTGATCGCTCAATGATCACGGGTATTTTGAGCTTGGTGGTGGTGTGCAAACGAGCAATTTCCATATCGATGGTTTTGCTTTCGCCAGGCAAAATATTTTCGCCCAAAATCATGATGCCTTTAGTTGTTTTCATCTTTTATTTTACAAATCTTGGGTCTGTTTCCATGATACTATGGCATTTGCTACAGGTTCTCAAAGATTCATTAATATAAAAATGTCTAAAATGCGGTTGAAAATCTTTTTCGATATTGTGTAATTCAAAATATACTTCGTGAATTTTATGGTTACAGTTTTCGCAAAACCAAAGCAAACCGTCTGTAAAGTCTTTTCCAGCACGTTTTCTTTCGATAACCAATCCAATCGAGTTTGCTTCTCGCACGGGCGAATGTGGTACTTTGGCAGGATTCAAATACATATCTCCAGCCGTCATTTTCATTTCTTTTCGAACACCATTTTCTTGAATTACTACTTTAATTTCGCCTTCTAATTGATAAAAAAGTTCTTCAGTTTCATTATAATGAAAATCTTTTCGAGCATTTGGGCCAGCCACCACCATCACAATATAATCACCAGAATCTATATAAAGGTTTTTGTTGCCAACAGGCGGCACCAGCAAATGTTTGTTGGCTTCGATCCATTTCAAAAGGTTAAAAGGTGCTGCTATATTCATTTGACATTAAGATTTTAAAATTATTTTACTTCTTTTACCAAATAAATATAAACCGGAAAGTGGTCACTATATCCTTCTTCATTTGCCGAATGACGCAGCGGATAACCTTTGTATTGACCTGTGGTTTGAATCATAAAAGGTTTGTTATAAACGCCGGCTTTCCAATATTTGAAAGTTGAAAAATCAGGCTGAATAAGGGTTTCTGAAACCATAATTTGATCAAAAATATCCCAAGCATCACGATAAGCAATGGTGCCCAATCCATCTTTTGCCATTTGTTCAAAAGGGTTATAAACGCCAAATTTACGAACTTCAGATTTTTTTATTTTGGCACCAACGCCAATTTTTACACTTTTATTATAGGTGCCATCGTTCAAATCGCCCATTGAAATGATTTTGGCGTTTGGATTTTTTTTGTAAATAGAATCCATAATTTTTCGGTTTAATTTTCCGGCTGCTTCCCGAAAAGGGCTACTTTTTTGCTCGCCACCCGATCGTGAGGGCCAGTGATTAACAATAATATTGATTTCTTCGCCTTCTAACAAGCCCGTAACCAAAAGCTGATCGCGGGTATAAACCCTGTTGTCCTTGGCAACTTCGGTTTTGTCATCAGTGATTTCTTCTTTTTCTTTTTTGGTTACATCTCCGCCATTTTCATTTCTGTATATTATGAGCGGGATATTAATAAAACTAGTGGGTTTAAAATATTTTTTTTGATACAAAAGTGCCACATCGATGCCCCGTTTGTCTGGCGAATCAAAATGCACAATACCATAATCAAGGTTGATAAGGTTTGGCTTTTTGATTAAATCTTCCAAAACGCCACGGTTTTCAATTTCGCAGCCACCAATAAATGTTGGTGCTTCTTTTTGGGTGTCACTGGTGCCTATTTGCATCAAAACGGACGATAAATTTTCCAATTTTCTGTTATATTTTTTGGAAGTCCAGCTTTGTGGGGCACTTGGCAACCACTCATCATCACGATTTTGTCCTTTTATGGTGTCAAAAAGGTTTTCGAAATTATAAAAAGCAACGGTATGCAGTTTGTACTTTTTTGTTTGAGAAAACGCCGTGTTTATTGACAAAAAAGCAATAAAAAGCAATAATAATTTTTTAATTCGCATAAAAGTGGTATTAATTATTTGTAAAGTTTGGTATAAACTTGTGTGCAAAAGTAAATAATAATAATTAATAATGTAATTTTGCGCCGTCAAGAAGTGATTTCTTTTCAATAAAAAATTAATTTTAACTTTCATTTATGAAAAAACTTTTCATTAGTACCTTGTTTTTAATGCAAATTGTTTTTGTTTTTGCCCAATCAGGAACTGGGGTTTCTGGTAAGGTAATTGATTCAAAAACCCAAAAACCAATGTTGAATGCGGTAGTTTCTATTCAAAACACCAGTGTCACTCAACTCACAAACTCCGAAGGAAAATTTGTGATTACAAATGCCACTGCTGGCAATCAATTGCTTCAAATAAAAAGTCAAGGCTTTAAAGATCAATTGTTTGAAATTGAAATTACAGCTTCAAAAATTCTAGATTTAGGGCTTGTAGTGATGGAGGAAGATCAAGTACAAGAGCAACAAAACAGTTTGGTCACTATTTCTGAAACCGAATTAACCGAAGAAAACAATAGCTCTGAAAGCACATTGGGATTGTTGCAATCCTCAAAAGATGTTTTTTTACAAGCTGCTGCCTATAATTTTGGACAGGCCAGATTTAGTGTTCGTGGTATAGATAATGAATATGCCAATGTAATGATTAATGGGATTTCAATGAATAGGACAGCCGACGGACGACCTCAATATGGCGACTGGGGTGGTTTGAACGATGCCACACGAAATCAAGAATTTACAAATGGGTCGGCCGCATCAGACTATGTTTTTGGTGGCATTGCTGGAACGCAAGAGATCAATACAAGAGCCTCTATATACAGACCTGGTACTAGATTGTCTTATCTAACAACAAATACAAATTATAGTTATAGAGCTATGGTAACTCACGCTTCTGGAATGGACAAAGACGGATGGGCTTATGTGCTTTCTGGCGGTCGGAGATGGGCAGAAAAAGGTTATTTTGAAGGTACAAATTATAGTGCGAACTCCTTTTTTGCAAGTGTTGAAAAACGATTAAACGACAACCATAGTCTAAACTTTACCACTATTTTTGCACAAAACAAGCGTGGAAAAAACTCACCAAATACTAACGAACAGAATAGTTTGGCGGGCAACAAATACAATTCGTATTGGGGTTATCAAAACGGAAAAATTAGAAATTCTCGTTTTAAAGATTCTGAAGAGCCAATGTTAATCTTGTCTCATTATTGGAAAATAAATCAAAAAAACAATTTGACAACCGCTGTGGCTTATCAATTTGGAAAAATTGGAAATAGTCGTTTAGATTATACCAAAGAGAACAATCCAGATCCAGTATATTACAGAAAACTGCCAAGTTATTTTACTACTTTGCATACATATATTAATAATGTGTCAACTTATACACCAGATTTGGACGGAGCTGCAGCAGCCGCAATTAGTTTTGTTGAAAACAAGCAGTTAAACTGGCACAACATTTATAGAGTTAACGAAGAAAATATTGCAAATGGCAGTAGAGTTGTTCAATATGAAGATCGAAATGACGAGAATATTTTGACTTTAAACACTACTTTTTCTTCACAATTGGCAGAAAGAATATTTTTGAATGCAGGAGCAAGTTTTTTAAGCTCAAAAACTAAAAATTTTAAAAATTTACTTGATTTATTGGGTGGTAGCTATTTTACAGACATCACTACTTTTGGAAAAACCGAAGATCAGCAACAATCAGACTTGAACAATCCGTTTAGAAGAGTGGGCGTAAAAGATCAATATGGCTACAATTATAATATAGAGGTCAGTAAATTGGATGCCTTTACCCAATTCAAATTTAATTTTAAAAAAATAGATTTTTATTTGGCACAAACCTTTTCAAAATCAACATATCAAAGAGATGGTTTATACAAGAACGGATATTATCCGAACAATTCATTTGGAAAAAGTAAAGAGATGACTTTTGATAATTTTGGTTTCAAAGGAGGATTAACTTACAAGCTGAACGGCAGAAATCTTTTGGATTTTAACGCCATTTATATGTCTAAAGCACCAAACACCAAAGATGTTTTTCCAAATGTAAGGGTAAACAATCAAATCACTGGAGGCATTACAAACGAAACCGTTAGAGCGGTAGATGCAGGTTATATCATACGGGCTCCAAAATTGAAAGCCAGATTTACGGGATATTTTTCTGAGGTTTTGAACTCAACCGACATTAATTTTTATTATGCAGATGGTTTTGCATCATTTGTGTCAGAAGTTGTAACGGGAATCAACAAACGCAATAATGGTATCGAGGCTGGAATTGAATATCAGATCACACCAACTATAAAATTAACTGGAGTTGCCGCTATTGGAGATTATACCTATACTAACAATCCAAATGTTGTAATGTTTGACGATGGTGGTGTGTTTGCAGAAGGCGGTGAAGATTTTGGCGAATCAAAATATGCTGGATTAAAACAAGCTGGAATGCCCCAAAAAGCATTTTCAATTGGATTTGAATATCGTGACCCAAAATTTTGGTCTATTGGTGCCAACTTTAATATGATTTCTGATAATTATTTAGATTTTTCTTCAATTTTACGAACAGAAAGTTTGTTTACATCGGCAGATAATGCGGGTGTTATTGTTGATAGAGCTTTGGCAGCAAAATATTTGCAACAGGAAAAATTTCAATCATTTAACCTTGTTAATATAATTGGAGGAAAATCCTGGAAAATTAAAAAAAGTACACTTGGGTTGTTTGCAAATATTAATAATCTATTAGATATCACTTATAAATCTGGTGGTTTTGAACAATCAAGAAACGCAAGTTATCGACAATTGATAGAAGATCATGCAGGCGGAAACGAAGGAGCATTTGCACCAAAATATTTTTATGGATACGGTCGTACGTTTATGGCAAACCTTTATTTAACCTTTTAAATATAAAAAAATTATGAAAACGAAATTAAAAAATTTATGGACTGCTTGTTTGGCAATTGGATTGTTTTCGAGCTGTGTAAACGACACGTTTGAAAAACCAATACAAGAAAATTGTGTTGCCCCAGGAATCACAAAAACCAAAGAAGTTACGGACTTATATACTGAAGCAACTACAGCAACTAAAATTTATAGCGGAATTATCGTTGACAACGTTGAGCAACCAGAATATCTGGAAGCCATTGTGGTATCGAGTGACGAAGGAGGGAATTTTTATAAAAGTATGTACCTGCAACCCGTAGATGGAAGCAAAGGATTTAATATATCTTTGGATATTGTAAATGGATACGCTCAAAAATTTCAACCAGGCAAAAAAGTATTTGTAAAAATCAATGGATTGGCTTTTGCAAACCCAACAACTTTTGCTGGCGGATTGATACTTGGTGCTGCCCCAACAGCTGTTTATGCCGTTGATAGAATTGCAGCACATAATGTTCAATCCGTTTTGACGCCTACCTGCGAAACAGTAAATGAAGACGACATTCTTCACACAATTACTATAGACCAAGCCAAAACAGACACCTATTTAAATACATTGGTTGAAATAGAAAACGTACAGTTTGAAGGCGATTGTGGCACCTTTGACGCTAATTTAACTGATACTTCAGACTCGAGTATTTATATATCCGATGGTGCAAAATCATTGGTGATCAGAACAAGTAGATTTGCCAATTTTGCGGGATATAACATCCCTTCCGGAAAAGGAAAGATTAGAGGGATATTGACCAGATACAATTCAACATATCAAATTATTTTAAGAACAGAGCGCGATGTGAAATTCACGGACCAACGAGTTGATTATGCATTACCATTGGTTGGAAATACCATTGATTTTTTAAATACAAATTCTGAGAACTTTACGGCAATTCCGGTTTCTACCGGAGGAGCAAATATGCCAAAATACATCAACGATGCTGCAACTGGTTCAAGGTATTGGGATGTGAAAACGTATTCATCAAATAATTATTTACAAATGTCTGCCTTCGGTGCAGGATGCGCTTATAGCTATTTTATAATGCCAATTAATTTTGACGCTCCAAAAAATTTATCTTTCAAAACAAAAGATGGTTACAACAACGGCAATGTTTTAAAAGTATATTATTCAACAGATTATGTCGCAGGAGGCGATATAAAAGCAGCTACATTGATTGATATTACTGCTAATTTCAATATTGCAAAAGGTACCGTAACTGGATATGCCACCAACTTTACAAATAGTGGCGTGTTTACTACGCCTGCAACTTTGACCGGAAATGGGTTTTTTATATTTGAATATGGTTCTACGGGTGCGGCGACAACCACAATTCAATTAGACGATATTTTGATAAACTAATAACAAATTATCAAAAAAAAAGCCTTCAACAGAAGGCTTTTTTTTTGACTTGAAAGTTTTGATTAAAAAAAACTAAAAAAAATGTTTTGTTTTCTTTTTTTTTATAAATTTACAAACTATGAAAAACAAACCTACAAAAATATTACTTTCAGTAATGCTTTTTTTTGCTACAATTATTAGTTTGGCAAAAAACAATCCACCGCCTCCACCAGCTAATGTAAAACGAGATGGGATTCCACCGCCACCCGATGATGATCCTGCAGTGGGTATCAATATGCTCATTTGGATTTTGTTTATCTCAGCAATATTATATAGCTTTTATCAATATAATCAAAAAACAAAAAGACAATCTATACTATAGATTGTCTTTTTTTTAAATAATTGCAGCCTTGTTGACATGAAATCAACCATGATTATGATTTTTTTTCAAAAATAGGCAGCTGAGAAATAGCTTTAATTTCTTGTTCTTTTGATTTTGGATAAATCAAAAGAATATTGTCTCTGTCAACAATGATAAAATCGTTTAACCCATTAACGATTACCGTTTTGCCAACCGTCGTGCTGATCATATTGTCAGAGGCATCTTTTGCCCAAACAACTGCATTTACAATGGCATTGTTCTGCTTGTCTTTGTCTAATTTTTGATGCAACGACCCCCAAGTACCTAGATCATTCCAATCAAAAGTTGCCATAAGTAGGCCTACATTTTGAGCTTTTTCAAGAATGGCATAATCTATAGATATATTGTCTGAAAGTGGATAAGCCGTTTCCAAAAATAAACTTTCGGAAGAAGTGTTGTAATGTGGTAAACCGTTGTGAAATTGATCATACATTAGCGGCTGATGGTTTTTGAAAGCTTCTAAAATAGCCTCTACAGACCAAACAAATATGCCGGCGTTCCACAAAAAATTACCTTCACTTATAAACTTTTCAGCTGTTTCCAAATTTGGTTTTTCGCAAAAGCGAATCACTTTTTTTATAAGATGATGATCATTTTGAGCTACTTCAATATAGCCAAAACCAGTATTCGCAAAGCTTGGCTTGATTCCAAGAGTCAATAAGCTTTGGTTTGATTGACAATGATCAAAACATAGTTGCAAATTGGAAATAAAAGCCGTTTCGTCTTCGATCCAATGGTCGCTTGGCGCCACAACCATGAGTGCATTTGGGTTTTTTTTGAAAATTTTTAGTGCGGCAAATAAAATACAAGGAGCGGTGTTGCGCATAGCGGGCTCCAACAAAATTTGTGCTGCATCAATAAATGGCAACTGCTCTAAAACCAAATTTTCATAGCGATTATTGGTCAAAATCAAAATGTTTTGTTGCGGAATTATCTTGGACAAACGTTCAAAAGTTTTTTGAAGCAGGCTTTGTCCAGTGCCCAACATATCATGAAATTGTTTTGGGTTTTCAGGCGTACTAACAGGCCAAAATCGCGATCCGACCCCGCCAGCCATAAGCACAGCATATAAATTATGATTCATGTTTGCAGTATTGATTTACAAAAATACACATTTATTGTGGCTTTGACAATCGTTTTTCTATATATTGATTTGCTGTTAAATTTTAAAATAAATAAAAAATAGTTTTGGATCGTCATTTTTTTGAAATTATTAGTGTCAATTTGTATCAGAAAAGTTGTTCTGTTTTTGTATTTTTGAACCTTAAAAAATCCTATTTATGAGCGATATAAAAACCTATATTCAAGAAAATAAGTCCAGATTTATTGAGGAGCTGATATCCCTTCTCAAAATACCGTCTGTGAGTGCAGATGCTGCTTTTGCAGCAGAGGTAGTATTGACATCAGCTGCTGTCAAAAATAGTTTGGAAAATGCTGGCTGTAAATTTGTAGAGATTTGTCAGACGCCAGGTTTTCCAATTGTGTATGGCGAACATATTATAGATGCCAATTTGCCCACGGTTTTGGTTTATGGTCATTATGATGTGCAACCGCCCGACCCGCTCGAATTGTGGTCCTCGCCCCCATTTGAACCCGTGATAAAAACTACCGATATTCATCCAGAAGGAGCCATTTTTGCCCGTGGGGCATGCGATGACAAAGGACAAATGTATATGCACATCAAGGCATTTGAATATATGATAGCCTCAAAAACCTTGCCTTGTAATGTCAAATTTATGATCGAAGGCGAAGAAGAAGTGGGGTCAAAAAGCTTGAGTGGCTTTGTAGAAACCAACCAAGACAAACTGAAGTGTGACGTTATATTAATCTCAGACACGGGTATGATTTCCAACCAACAACCATCAATAACAACAGGTTTGCGGGGTTTAAGTTATGTTGAAGTTGAAGTCACTGGAGCCAATCGTGATTTACATTCGGGGCTTTATGGTGGCGCAGTTGCCAATCCTATTAATATATTGTGCAACATGATTGCTTTGCTTCATGACCAAAACAACCATATCACAATACCCGGATTTTATGACAAAGTCGAAGAATTGTCTCATACAGAAAGAGCCGAAATGGCAAAAGCTCCTTTTGACTTGGAGCAGTATAAAAATGCACTTGCCCTTAACGATGTTTATGGCGAATTGGGTTATACCACAAACGAGCGCAACTCGATTAGACCAACATTGGATGTAAACGGAATTTGGGGTGGCTATACGGGCGAAGGTGCAAAAACCGTCATTGCAAGCAAGGCTTATGCCAAAATTTCGATGCGATTGGTGCCTAATCAAGATTGGAATGAGATCACAACTTTATTTAGCAATCATTTCAAAAGTATTGCCCCTGCTGGCGTTAGCATAAAAGTAACTCCGCATCATGGCGGTCAGGGCTATGTGACTCCAACAGATTCTATTGGCTACAAAGCCGCAAATATGGCATATACAGAAACATTCGGAACGCAAGCCATACCGGTGCGTTCTGGTGGGAGTATTCCAATTGTGGCTTTGTTTGAAAAAGAGCTCAAAAGCAAAACCATTTTGATGGGGTTTGGGTTAGATAGTGATGCTATTCACTCGCCAAACGAGCATTTTGGGATTTTTAATTATTTGAAAGGGATAGAAACAATTCCGTTGTTTTACAAACACTTTGTGGCACTTTTTCAATAAAAAGATGCTACAAGTTGAAAACATTTCGTTTGCATATTTTGATAAAAAAATAATTAATAACCTTAGTTTTAGTTTAAAAAACGGTGAAAATCTTGCTGTTATTGGCGAAAGCGGTAGTGGCAAAAGTACTTTGTTGCAGCTACTTTATGGGTTGTTTGATTTGAATGAAGGTGCTATTTTTTGGAATGGAGCTTCAGTTTTTGGTCCAAAATTTAATCTAATTCCGGGTGTGCCCGAAATGAAATATTTGGCACAAGATTTTGGATTAATGCCTTATATTTCTGTTGAAGAAAATGTTGGTAAATTTTTGTCAAACACTGATAAAATCAAAAAAAGGGCAAGGGTTTTTGAGCTTTTAGAGATGGTTGACATGACAGATTTTGCCACTACAAAAGTACAATTTTTGAGCGGAGGCCAACAACAAAGGGTTGCTTTGGCTAAAGTTTTGGCACTCAAGCCGAAGCTTTTATTGCTTGACGAACCTTTTAGTAATATTGATTGTTTTAGAAAAAACGAACTCCGTCGCAAACTATTTTTTTATCTAAAAAAACATCAAATAAGTAGTGTTGTAGCTACGCACGATAGTGTTGACGCTCTCTCATTTTCAGACCAAATTATGGTTCTTTGTAATGGGGAAATAGTGCAAATTGGTAGTGCAAAACATGTTTTTGAAAAACCAAAAACACAGTATGTAGCTTCGCTCTTTGGAGACGTTAATATGCTTACAAACAGTAAGTTGAATATAATTAAAGATCCAAAAAAATCTGTTTTGGTATATGCGCATCAGTTGGTTTTGGCTGATAATTCTGGGCTAAAAGCTATTGTAACCGCATGCTATTTTAAAGGAAATGGCTATTTGATTTTGGTAAATTTTGAAAGCAAAACGCTTTTTTTTGAAAATCAAAATCCGATACATATAGGAGAAATTGTTTATTTGAAATTGGCATAATTGATACATCCACCACAACGAGCTCTGTCTTGAAAACCCTATTGGTCTGAAATATCCCCGATGTAGCGGTATCCTTTTTGTTTTTTTTGTAAAAAAAAACAAAAAGATATAGCGTACAGCGGGACGGGTGGTGTGCGAGACGGGTGGTGTGATCCAAAAAATAAATAAATTTTGATAGGTCAAATGGATTAAACCTCTTTTCTATTGGTTTTTGACGGTGTCGATGGTTTTTTGTGATACATTTGTAAGGTTAAACCACTTTGATTGTAAAATTAAAATTCAAAAATGAAAAATAAAATCTTAATTTTTTTAGTCTATATTTCTGTATTTCAATTTGTTACAGCACAATGTTATCAATTGGTTTGGTCAGACGAGTTTAGCGGATCTGGACTTGATTTGACGAAATGGAATACTGAGATTGGCGACGGATTTACGACTTGGAACTCGGAATTGCAGATCTATACGGCTCATCCACAGAATATTGAGGTTTCTGGAGGGACTTTGAAAATCAAGGCTCTTTTAGAAAATTATTTGGGTTTTAATTATACTTCGGCAAGATTGAACTCCAAAAACAAAGGAGATTGGTTGTATGGACGTTTTGAATCTCGGATAAAATTGCCTACGGCGGTTGGAATGTGGCCTGCTTTTTGGATGTTGCCCACGGATAGCGAGTATGGCACGTGGCCAAAAAGTGGCGAAATGGATATTATGGAGCTTATTGGTATCGAGCCGAACAAAACCTACGGCACGATTCATACAAATAATGGCAATGCAGACCAAAGTTTTGGTGCCAACTATGCCTTGCAATCGGGGACTTTCAGTGATGATTTTCATGTTTTTTCGATGCAATGGTCGCCAAATGAGGTTAAAATTTATGTGGATAATATTTTGTATTTTACAAAGACGAATATGGCTATTTCGCCCTATCCGTGGGTTTTTGACAAGCGATTCCATTTGCTGTTGAACCTTGCAGTTGGCGGCACTTGGGGAGGTGCGCCAAACGGATCTACAGCGTTTCCGCAAACCATGGAGGTCGATTATGTTCGGGTTTATCAGCTTTTAGATCAGGTTGCAATTAACGGTAATCGCTTGGTGGAGCCATTTGCGAACGGGTCGGTTTATGCTGTTCCAAATATCGTGGGAACAACTTATATTTGGTCTGTTTCTGGGGTTGGAAACACGATAGTTTCAGGTCAAAACAGTTCTCAAATAGTTGTAAATTGGGGCAATACAAGCGGCACGGTATCGGTTTTGTTAAACAATTCTTGTCCGTCGAGTGCTACTGCGGTAGCAAATGTCATGGTGTCTGCAAATACATGGAGTAATCCAAATTTTGAACAAAATTATAATTTTTGGGAAACGAGACCTTTATATAGTTCTGTTGCAGATTTTAACATTTCGACCACAAATATTGCCGAAGGTGCAAAATCTGCTTGTGTGCAAGTAAATACTGCAGGGGCAAATCCTTGGGACATTCAGCTTTCTCGTGTCAATTTGAACTTACAAGCCGGCGTAAATTATACTTTAAAATTTAAGGCAAAAGCTGATGCAAACCGCAGTATTCCAATTGCTTTTATTAGATCTGACAACTATGCTGGAATTGCAAATAAAACGATAAATCTGACTGTAAATTGGCAAACTTTTAGCTTGGTTTTTACACCCTCAGTAACAGCAAATGCGATGTTCAATCTTGATTTGGCAGCGGCAATTGGCACTTATTGTTTTGATGATTTTGTGTTTGCAAAAACTCAAAATTTAGGTCTTAATATCGAACCACTTGGTGATGAAAACGATATTGTATTATATCCAAATCCTACGCAAAATATTGTAAATATTGACACCAAAAACCGTGATATTACAACTTTTTTGTTTGATTTACAAGGTAGAAAAATAGCAAATTTTAATAGTGTTCCTGAAATTTTGAATATGAATGAAATGCAAAATGGCATTTATTTTTTGAAAATTGGCCGTCAAATTATTAAGGTTTTAAAAAAATAATAATATTACAAATTTAAAACGAAAAATTTTATAATTTTAAGAATAGTGATTTTCTTTCAAAAATGCTTAAATTTGAAACATCAAACCACCCAAAATGTATAAAATTGAGCACATCGGCATTGCTGTATCAAGCCTAAACGAGTCTAAAAAATTGTTTGAAAAACTGCTTAATACACAAGCATATAAAACAGAAATTGTTGATAGTGAGAATGTTAAAACCCTTTTTTTTAAGACAAACAATTCAAAAATAGAACTGCTTGAAGCGACAAATTCAGCAAGTCCAATAGCAAAATTTATTGAAAAAAAAGGCGAAGGCATTCATCATATTGCTTTTGAGGTTGAAGATATTATTGTAGAAATTGCAAGGTTGAAAGCGGAAGGTTTTTTGATTTTAAATGAGACACCAAAAATTGGTGCCGATAACAAGCTTGTCGCATTTTTGCATCCAAAAACCACCAATAGTGTGTTGATAGAACTGTGTCAAGAAATTAAATAACCATTTGAATTGCTGTTTTTTATGAAATTGCATTGGATCAAAACGCCATTTTGGATTGCCAAAATATTTAGAAATTATTGTTGGAATATTCCAAATCAAAACCATAAAATTTATTTAACTTTTGATGATGGTCCAACGCCCAAAGTGACGCCTTGGGTATTGGATTTGCTAAAAAAACATGATGTTAAAGCTTCTTTTTTTTGTATTGGAAAAAATATTAAAGATAATCCTGAGGTTTTTTCGGCATTGATACAAAATGGTCATTGTATTGGAAATCATAGCTTTGCGCATGAAAATGGATGGAAAACTTCCTCAAAAACCTATTTGGAAAGCATTGAAAACGCGCAAAAATGGATAGATTCAATTTCAAGAAATTTGGGCAGAAACAACTTGCTTTTTAGACCACCTTATGGCAAAATTGGTTTTTTTCAGAGTTATAAAATTCGCCAAATGGGTTATAAAATTGTAATGTGGGATGTTCTTTCGGTAGATTTTGACCCACAAATTACGGCCGAAGCGTGTTTGAATAATGTAACAAGAAATACCGTTTCCGGCAGTATCATTGTTTTTCATGATAGCAAAAAAACGTTTGAAAAATTGCAATACGTTTTGCCAAAGGCAATCGCTTTTTTGAAAGAAAAAGGTTTTGAATTTGAGGTTTTATGTCCAAATATTATAGCTGATCTTGCACCAAACTAATGATCGAATTGGCATCTAATTCGCCAGATTGTCGCCATACCATTTGTCCGTCTTTATAAATCATGAGCGTTGGCAAGCCTTTGATGCGAAGGGCATCGGCTAATTCTTGATTTTTATCGACATCAATTTTGATTACTTTGGCCTTGTCGCCAAGTGCTGCGGCCACGTCTCTAATCACTGGATGCATCAAAATCGATTGATCGTTCCAATCGGTATAAAAGTCGATCAACACGGGTGTTGATGCGCTAATAAGTTCTCCAAATTTTGACATATTTCTAAAAATTTTAAACTTGATACTACAAATATAGTAAATTTAACAATTTATACTACATTTTTTACTTTTTTTAGTTCGATTACGGTTATTTCGGGCATTATTCCAACTCTTCCGGGGTAAGCGTGAAAGCCAAAACCTCGATTTACATAGATATATCGCCTTTTGTATTCATACAAACCTGCCCATTGTTTATACATATATTGTGCCAAACTCCACTTGAAGAATCCTGGAATTTCGATGCCAAATTGCATGCCGTGGGTGTGCCCAGAGAGTGTGAGTTGAAAAAATTTGTCATGATGTTTGACTTCCATTTCCCAATGACTAGGATCATGACTCATCAAAATTTTGAAATCTTCTTTACCCAAATTTTCAGAAGCTTTGTTGATATCGCCTGCTTTTTTAAAATTATGTCCCCAGTTTTCTACACCAACAATCGCAATTTTATCGTTTCCTTTGTGCACAAATTGGTGTTGGTTGAGCATCAAATCAAATCCAATTTGACCATATAAATCTTTGATTTCTTGAAAATTTTTGGCTTTATCTTCCTGGGATTTCCATTCGATATATTCGCCATAATCATGATTTCCAAGCACAGAAAAGTGACCAAATTTGTGTTTTTGAATGCGGTTGAAAGTTTCAATCCACGGCAGCATTTCGGTTGCCTTTGTATTTACAATATCGCCAGTAAACAAAATCATATCTGAATTTTGCTGGTTTATCAAATCAATTGCGTAATTTATTTTTTCAGGATTATCAAAGCTACCACTGTGAACATCAGATATTTGAGTAATTGTAAAGCCATCAAAAGCGTCAGGCAAATCCTCAAAAAATAATTGTTGCTTGATGACATGAAAATTATATTTCCCGATGGTCA
Source organism: Bacteroidota bacterium (assembly GCA_043748255.1). Lineage (GTDB taxonomy): Bacteria > Bacteroidota > Bacteroidia > Flavobacteriales > Flavobacteriaceae > Flavobacterium. The sequence continues at coordinate 1,222 of JAYTNQ010000402.1, read as the reverse complement.
TGCCATAAATCAACGATAAAAAAGGCACAGCTGCCAATGCCAACCCAATTTGACTTACAAATTTGCGCCGATCTGCCAAAAAGCTATCTCGATTGTCATATTCAACGAAATAGTTGATAGCACCAGCACAAATTCTAAAAACATCTTCGCCAAACATTACAAAAGTGAGCAAGATTTTTGGAACAAAAACCAATAATAGCAAGCCCATTGTGTTCATGTTGTCGCGAGTTTGACCAACACTTCGGTCAAATCTTGAAAGCGAATACACGATATAAGCAAAAATCAAAACACTGATTATTTGATAAAAAACAAGCATCCACTTTACTTTCAGTATGGTTTTAAATGCCTGAAACGCATAAAATTCTACAAAAAGCAAGATTACACAAATAATTATAAAACGAATTAGCATCTGTTGTTTGTTTATAAAATGAAAAACCAGTACAAATACTGGTTTTTTGAGGTTTCTTATTTTTTAGATTTCATTTTGCCTTTTGGGCTACCTTCTTTTTTAGGTTTGTCACTTTTTTCTTCTTTTTTGCGATCTTTGGTTTCAGCTTGCTCTTTCATTGCTTGCTCGTGCTCACGCTCGTTGTGTACTCGCTCTTCTTCTCTTTTGCGTAGGTTTTTTTCGTTGTCGTCTTTGTCGATTGACTCATTATTCAATTCGGCTTCTGTTTGAGGCATTTCGGCTCGTAATTCCGCTTTTTTTAATTGATCTTCAGCGGTTTGTGGGTCTTCTTTATAGTGAATTTCTTCTTCGTTGGCTTTGATTTTGTTTTTTTTAATTTGATCTGTGGCGTTTTTAACTTTGCTTATATCGCCTTGATTATCAGTGTTTTTGCTGTTTAATTCAGTTGAAATAATGCGATCTTTTGCATCTTTTTCATGACCTTTGGCTTTACCATGGCTTTGATGTTTTTGATTTTTGGCTTTTTTAGAATCTTGTGCAGTCAAAATTGACACAGAAAATAATAAGAACAAAAGCGAAAGTAGTTTTTTTTTCATCGTTAGATTATTTATAGTTATATTTTGCAAAAATAAATCATAATTTTAACAAAACTATCAAAGTTGTGTTAATAAATTAAAAAGGTTTAACACAAATACATTAGAAATAAGCCTTCAATTGAATGGTTCCTGATTGAATGGTTTGACTAATTTCGCCTTTTCGTCCTTGATAATTTATATTTAAGTCCAAAAAGCTATTAATTTTTTTTAGCAAAAA
>JAYTNQ010000401.1:0-2905 GCA_043748255.1 Bacteroidota bacterium | reverse complement strand
TTCAAAATTTGATGCAGCAAACATCGGTTTGTTTTGATACAGAAACAACCGGCATCAATACGCTACATGCCGAACTTGTGGGAATTTCATTTTCGTATGAAAAAGGCAAAGCATTTTTTGTGCCATTTTCAGAAAATCAAGAGGAAGCACAACAACTTATTCAAAAATTCAAACCCTTTTTTGAAAGCGAAACCATCGAAAAAATTGGACAAAATATCAAATATGATTTGAAAATATTGAACAATTACAACATTCAAATCAAAGGCAAACTCTTTGACACCATGATCGCCCATTATCTAATCAACCCAGATATGCGCCACAATATGGATATTTTGAGCGAAACCTATCTCAAATATTCCCCAAAATCTATCGAAACACTCATAGGGAAAAAAGGCAAAAACCAAAAAACAATGCGAGATGTGCCGCTTGAAGACCTCAAAGAATATGCCGCCGAAGACGCCGATATTACCTTTCAACTCAAACAACATTTTGGACCAATACTTGACAAAGCAACCACCAAAAAACTATTTGACGACATAGAAATTCCACTCATTCCCGTATTGGCAGCTATGGAAACCCAAGGCATCAATCTAAATGTAGCATTTCTAAAAACCATGTCTATAGAAATGCAAAAAGACATCGACCTATTTGAACAAAAAATATACGAAACCGCAGGACAAAAATTCAATTTGGCATCGCCAAAACAATTGGGCGAAATACTTTTTGACAAACTAAAAATTGGTGGAAACAAACAAAAAAAAACCAAAACCGGACAATATGCCACCGGCGAAGACGTGCTTGCCTACCTCGTTAACGACCACCAAATTGTAAAATACATACTCGAATGGCGACAAATGGTCAAACTGCAAAGCACCTATATAGATGCCCTCCCCAATCAAGTTGACCCAAAAACCAATCGTGTTCACACAGATTATATGCAAGCCGTTGCAGCTACCGGAAGATTAAGCTCCAACAATCCAAACCTACAAAACATCCCTATTAGAACCGAAAGAGGCCGCCAAATCCGAAAAGCATTTATAGCCAAAGACCACAACTATAGCCTGCTATCAGCAGATTATTCGCAAATAGAACTTCGCATCATCGCCGCCTTATCAAACGAAGAAAACATGATTTTGGCCTTCAAAAACCACCAAGACATTCACAAAACAACCGCCGCCAAAGTCTTTAATATCCCCCTTGAAGAAGTCACCAAAGAACAACGAAGCCACGCCAAAACCGTCAATTTTGGCATCATTTATGGCGTTTCGGCATTTGGACTTAGCAATCAAACCAACCTGAGCCGCAAAGAAAGTGCCGAGCTCATCGAGGCCTACTATGCCAGCTATCCAAACCTAAAAACCTATATGAACCAACAAGTCGAATTTGCCCGCGAAAACGGCTATGTACAAACCGTGCTTGGCCGCCGCCGCTACCTCAAAGACATCAACTCGCCAAACGCAATCGTAAGAAGTGCCGCCGAAAGAAACGCCATCAACGCACCCATACAAGGCAGCGCCGCCGACATTATCAAAATTGCGATGATCAACATCCATCAAAAACTAAACACCCAAAATTGGCAATCAAAAATGCTCCTACAAGTGCATGATGAACTGGTTTTTGACGCCCACAACACCGAAATAGAAGCCCTAAAAACATTAGTCAAACACGAAATGGAAAACGCCTTCAAAATGAAAGTTCCGTTGGAAGTCGAAATAGGAACAGGACAAAACTGGTTAGAAGCACACTAATTTTTTGGGCGTGCCCCTGTCGGGTCGGTCTCCGGCTCCCGCTTTTTGGGGCTGGCTGAAAAACGCCAGCCCCAAAAGAGCTCCGCCTTTGCCCTCACGCAAAGCACACCAAATCCCGAAAACCTACTTGTAATAACAAAAAGAAAACAATACACCCCAAATTAAAACCCAAATTATAGCAAATTAATTCAAAAAAAATTTGTATCTTGCAACATCAAAAAAACCAAACATGACACTACAACAACATTTCGATTTTTGTAAAATGCTATCCCATGTATTGTACAAAATGAATATTCACACCAATGAATTGTACCAATATTTGGATTTACCCCCAATCGATTTGAGCAAAACAGCAGTTCCAAAAAAAATCTATCCCGATGATGCCAATCCAAACAAACCCTATTTAAAAAAAAAATAAACCAAACACAAATATAAACCACAACAAAAATCATGTTTTTTTACCAATTACTTCACCGATACACTTCGCTCGGCCATAGTCAAAAAAAGCAAAAGTAAATTGCTAAAAAACATACCCTTTTTTTTTGACAATGAAAACCGCCCTTTTCAAACTTTTTTTTATTTGGTTAAAACAAAAGGAAGAACATTTAAATTGGTTTCAGATTTGACCAAAAACTGAATATTCAAAAAACACATATCAAAATTTGTTGAATTGGAATAAAAACAATCATAATTTCACTCAGCAACTCGAATCCCATTGCTTTTCAATATTAATAAAAAAAATCAAAGTCCGACTTTCAAAAGTTGGGCTTTTTTTTCTTAATTTGCAAACCAAAAACCAACAAAATATGTTTTGGATAAAATTTCCTTTTTTGTCAAAAATAGAAAACAGCACCATCACAAATCCTCATATTTTGTTGTTGTTGGGCGTTTTTAACGTTGCGATTGTCATGAATTTTATCGATTTGTGGACCAAAAATCTTGTTGCTTTCGCAGGATTGGTTTTGATGCTAATTATTACTTTTTTGAACCCAAAACTGTGGTGGGCAACTATAATAAATAGTATAATTGCGCTTTGTATTAGTCTAAAAAATTGGCCTCGATTGGCCAATCACAGCAATATAGAAGTTGTTTTGGAATTGTTGTTTTTGTTGTTTTTGGGTTACAAAATTTTTAATAAAAAAACCAAAATATCACAG
>JAYTNQ010000400.1:0-2918 GCA_043748255.1 Bacteroidota bacterium | reverse complement strand
CCAATATTTTTGATGCCGATTTGAATTTGGTCATGATCAATACCCCAAACAGCTTTAAATCGACCATCGTTGCCGAAAAAATCATGAACGATTTTATCAAAGATTTTACCATCAACAAGCATTCGCTTCACATTTATAACGACAATAATGTAGAAAAAGGAATCCTCAATTTTGCCAACAAAGTAGATGCAGATTTGATCGGCTTGTGCACCCACGGCCGCACCGGTTTTGCCCACTTTTTCAACGGAAGCATCAGCGAAGATTTGGTCAATCACGCCATCAGACCTGTAATTACTTTTAAAATATAAAATATTGATTTCCACTTTAAAAAAGGTTTCGACACGCTCGAAGCCTTTTTTTTTGGATCACACCACCCGTACACCACACCACCTGTCCCGCCGCACGCTATATCTTTTGATTTTTTCTGAAAAAGAAAAAATCAAAAGGATGCCGCTACGTCGGGGATATTTTAGACGAATAAGGTCAAAAGACATGAAGCAAAAACCGCGAAACAATAAAAAGCCAAGATTTTCATACTTAAATTCAATCTTTAATTCAACTAATAAATGCAACTTTTGAGAAAATGAGTTGCAAGTAATAAATAATTTTTTTTCAAATCAAGAAAAAAAAGCCCAACTTTTGAAAGTAGGGCTTAGCAGTTTTAGGCAATATTATACACAAAATTATAATCCAAAAGCAGATTTTATTTGGTCAACAAAATCTAGTTTTTCCCAAGTAAAAAGTTCAACTGTGAGTGTTTTTTCGATGCCTCCTGGTGCCGAAAAAGTTTTGGTTACGGTTTCTGGAGTGCGCCCCATGTGCCCATAAGCCGCTGTTTCGCTGTATATTGGGTTTCACAATTTGAGACGTTGTTCGATAAAATAAGGTCGCATATCAAAAAGGGCCTCTACTTTTTTGGCTATTTCGCCATTGGTTAGGTTTACTTTGGCAGTATTATAAGTTTCTACAAAAATCCCCATTGGTTTTGCCACTCCAATGGCATAAGAAACTTGCACCAAAATCTCGTCTGCAACGCCTGCGGCTACTAGATTTTTGGCAATATGTCGTGTGGCATAGGCCGCACTTCTATCTACTTTGCTTGGGTCTTTGCCAGAAAATGCGCCGCCACCATGAGCGCCTTTGCCACCATAAGTGTCAACAATTATTTTGCGCCCAGTTAATCCGGTGTCGCCGTGTGGGCCGCCAATCACAAATTTTCCGGTTGGATTAATATGATATTGAATTTCATCGTTAAACAGATGGGCATATTCTGGATTGTTTTTGATGATACGTGGAATCAAAATTCCGACCAAATCTGATTTGATTTTAGACAACATTTTGGTCTCTTCGTCAAAATCGTCGTGCTGTGTCGAAATTACAATGGCATCTATACGAACAGGCTTATTGTTGTCGTTGTATTCTAAAGTGACTTGCGATTTTGCATCGGGACGCAGGTATTTTATTTGGTTGTTTTCGCGACGCAATACCGCTAATTCTTGCAATAATTTGTGCGACAAAGTGAGTGCCAATGGCATATATTCTTTGGTTTCGTTTGTGGCATAGCCAAACATCATGCCTTGATCACCAGCACCTTGATCTTCTGGATTGGCACGATCTACGCCCTGATTGATGTCGCCAGATTGCTCATGGATAGCCGATAAAACACCACAAGAATTGGCCTCAAACATATATTCGCTTTTGGTGTATCCAATTTTTCTAATTACTTCTCGAGCAATTTGTTGCACATCAAGATATGTTTCAGATTTTACTTCGCCCGCCAAAATCACCTGCCCGGTTGTGACCAAAGTTTCGCAGGCTACCTTTGAGTTGGGGTCAAATGCCAAAAAATTATCAATTAATGCGTCCGAAATTTGATCGGCAATTTTGTCAGGATGTCCTTCACTGACAGATTCTGACGTAAATAAATAAGCCATATTTTTTTTTATTAAAGATTAATAAAAAGAAAAAATGATTTTTGCACAAAAAAAAACTAAAGGGGTATTCCTGCTTTAGCATTTTTTTAACGAGGTTGCAATCAGTTCAAATTTTTCCTCTCAATTCAAGTTGCAAATATAAGAAACGAATTTGATTTGCAGTCAAAACAGTTTCGTTTTTTTATTTTTATTTTTATTATAAAAATAAAATGCTGATAATCAAATATTTGAAAAATAAAAATGTTAAAGTTTTATTTTTATTTGGTAAATAAAAAAAGAGTTCTCAAGTTTGCACCATCAAATAAAACTAAAAGAAATGAATTTTAATGTGTGCAATATGTGTTGTATGATGCCGGTAAAAACCGCAGAGTCAACTATTGTATAAATTTAAAATTTTCAAATTTATAAAATCAGAACCTCTGCATCAGCAGGGGTTTTTTTTATAAAAAAAAGGAAAGAATTATTATAACAACAAAAATGAAAACAAATTTAAACTTTATGGGAATGTGTATGATGATGTGCTGCTGCGCACCACCCCTGCATTGCCAAAAGTAAAAGAGAAATCTTTTTTATAGTCAAACTATAAGCCCTTTTGGTATCTCAAAAGGGCTTTTTTTATGCACCAAAGTAACCCCTAAACCATTTTCAATAAACCATTTAACAATCAAAATCATGAGCACACAAAAATTTGCAACCACGGCGTTGCACGCAGGACACGACGTTTCAAAAAATGCAGGAACCAGAGCTGTTCCAATTTATCAAACGAGTTCGTATGTTTTTAACAATACGGATCACGCAGCCAATTTGTTTGGGCTAGCAGAATCGGGTTTTATTTATACCAGATTAAACAATCCTACAAATGATATTCTCGAGCAGCGCCTTGCTGCACTTGAGGGGGGTATTGCCGCCGTTGTTACAGCTTCGGGCACAGCGGCGCTATCAACCGCCTTGTTGGTTTTGCTAAAAGCAGGCGATCATATTGTT
>JAYTNQ010000399.1:0-1038 GCA_043748255.1 Bacteroidota bacterium | reverse complement strand
CTGGCGAAACCGAGATTGAAACCGATCGTAGAATTGTGCGGGATCGTATCGCTTTGCTCAAAGAAAAAATAAAAATTATAGACAAGCAAATGTCTGTTCAACGCAGCAATCGGGGGGCTATGGTTCGGGTTGCATTGGTTGGATATACCAATGTTGGCAAATCGACATTGATGAATGTGATTAGTAAAAGTGAGGTTTTTGTAGAAAACAAATTGTTTGCAACTCTAGACACAACCGTGCGAAAAGTAGTGATTAAAAATCTACCTTTTTTGCTTTCAGACACTGTCGGTTTTATCAGAAAACTGCCTACACAATTGGTCGATTCTTTCAAAAGCACGCTAGACGAAGTGCGCGAAGCCGATCTGTTGTTGCATATTATCGACATTTCTCATCCTGATTTTGAAGATCATATTGCGGCAGTGAATAAAACCTTGACTGATATAAAAAGCAATGACAAACCTACTATTTTGGTTTTTAACAAAATAGACGCCTACCAGCATTTGACCATCGATGACGATGATTTGATTACTGAAAAAACCAAAAAACATTTTACACTTGCAGAATGGAAACAAACATGGATGAGCCAAAACGGGTCAAATGAAACGCTATTTATTTCGGCCTTGAGCAAAGATAATTTTGAATCATTTAGAGCATTGGTTTATGAAACTGTAAGACAAATTCACATCACTCGATTTCCGTATAACAAGTTTTTGTATCCAGATTATCAAGATGTTGAAGAAAAAGAATAAAGTATAACCTGCTTGTAATTTGCCAATTAATTTATCAACAAAACGAATCGAAAGCAGATTTTAGATTCTCTGCGATCAATTCTGCTGGGCGACCTTCAATGTGGTGACGTTCTAAAATGTGTACCAGCTCACCATCCTTAAACAAGGCAATACTTGGCGAAGACGGCGGAAACGGAAACATAAAACTTCTTGCTGCATCAACGGCTTCTTTGTCAACGCCTGCAAAAACGGTAATCAAATGATTGGGATTTTTGGCATTATCCAAGCTCATTTTGGCACCTGGGCGAGC
>JAYTNQ010000398.1:0-1041 GCA_043748255.1 Bacteroidota bacterium | reverse complement strand
AAAAGGCAAAAGAGCTTCCGTTGGTCGCTTTTTGCCTTCAAGAAAAAATACATTTTTTTTCAAAAAGGCTTTCCACTCTCATCTGGGGCAGGGCAAGCAGTACACAGAAACAATTCTTTAAAAACACATCAAAAGCCATCAAAAACTTTTGAAAAAAACAAAAAATATACTAATTTTGAAAAAAATTAAAAACAGTACCACATGAGCCTATCCCTTCAAATCTCGGACGAAATCAAAAACGCCATGCGTGCCAAAGATACCGTAGCATTAGAATCGCTACGCGCCATCAAATCTGCCATCCTACTAGCCCAAACCGAAACCGGCTCAAAAGCCGAAATAGCACCCGAAGACGAAATAAAACTATTGCAACGATTGGTAAAACAACGCAAAGACAGCGCCAAAATCTATACCGAACAAGGTCGTCCAGACCTTGCCGAGCCAGAAATTGCCCAAGCCGCTATCATCGAAAAATTCTTGCCACAGCAACTTTCAGAAGCCGAAGTAAGCACGATTATTGCCACATTAATAACCCAAAACAACGCCTCCGGAATGGGCGATATGGGAAAAATTATGGCAATGGCATCCGCACAACTCGCCGGAAAAGCAGACGGAAAAACAATATCAACGATAGTCAAACAACTATTATCATAACCCAAAAAAAGGCCTCGTAGTTCAACTGGATAGAATATCAGATTTCGGCTCTGATGGTTGGGGGTTCGAACCCCTCCGAGGTCACAAATACAAATAATATCATTTTTAAAAACCTTTTAAAACAATCAAAATGAAAAAAATCTTTACCCTAATAATTTTCGGAACAGTATTAATGGCAAACGCACAAGCCTACTCTGGCAAAGGCGACATCAAAGGACAAGTAGGAGCCAACATTCAAAAATTCGGTACAGGAATACACCTTTCGACAGACTTTGGTATTGGCGAAAATATGTCGGTTGGATTGGCGACCACATTTTTGCTAAACACCACCGAAGGTCAAGTGAGCGACTTCAAATTCAATGAGCGAATTGACCTAAAAGCCAGATTTAA
>JAYTNQ010000397.1:0-2933 GCA_043748255.1 Bacteroidota bacterium | reverse complement strand
TCTACTTTTTCAATACTTATTTCTATCATAAAACCAAAATTAAATTTCTTCTTCAATTTGATTTTCAAGCGATTGCGATTTTGAATACAAACGCCATTTATCAATACATTCTTGCAAATCGGAGGGTAATTCTGTATCAAAACGCATCAACTCTTTGGTAGTAGGATGCACAAAACCAAGTGTTTTGGCGTGGAGTGCTTGTCGTGGCAAGATTTTAAAACAATTGTCAATAAACTGCTTGTATTTTGTAAACGTTGTGCCTTTTAACATCAAATCGCCACCATATCGTGCATCGTTAAACAAGGTGTGCCCAATATGCTTGAGATGCACCCTAATTTGATGTGTTCTTCCGGTTTCTAACTGACACGAAATGAGCGTAACATATCCAAATCTTTCCAAAACCTTGTAGTGTGTAATAGCAGGTTTTCCAACTTCGGGATCTGCAAAAACGGCCATTTGCATCCTGTCTTTTACATGGCGTGCAATATTGCCTTCTATAGTACCCGAATCTGCTTTTACATTGCCCCAAACCAACGCAATATATTCACGTTCAGAGGTTTTGGCTTCAAACTGTTTTGCCAGATGCGTCATTGCCATTTCTGTTTTTGCAATTACCAAAAGCCCTGAAGTATCCTTATCAATGCGATGCACCAATCCGGGGCGCTCACTACTATTGAGTGGCAAATTTTGAAAATGAAACGCCAAAGCATTTACCAAAGTGCCTGTATAGTTGCCGTGTCCAGGATGCACTACCAAGCCTGGTGGCTTGTTGATGAGCAGCAAATCGGCATCTTCATACACAATATCAATAGGAATATTCTCTGGATCAATACGGTTTTCAAACGGGGGATGTGTGAGCATGATGGTCACAACATCAAGCGGTTTGACTTTATAATTTGATTTTACGGGTAGATTATTAACATACACATCTCCATTTGAAGCGGCATTTTGAATTTTATTTCGAGTAGCATTCGGAATCAAATTCATCAAAAATTTATCAATTCGCAAAAGCAATTGCCCTTTTGCAGCTTCAAACCTAAAGTGTTCAAAAAGTTCTTCTTCTAAATCTATTTCGGGTATTTGTTCGTTATTCATTTGGAGGTGGGGTTGTTGTACTATCAGGGTTTTCAATTGCATTTTCGTCATCCAATTCGCTTGTGCCGTCACCCACAACCAGGTCAATTTTGGAAGCTTTTAAAACTTTGGACCCAGGAGCTAGCACGTGACCATTTTGTTGCAACTCTAAAACCATATCTTTTCCAATATATTGTTTATAAATAATTTTGCCCTCATTTAGTCCAATTGCTTTTAATGTTGGAATCGCTTGACGCAAAGTTTGTTCTACCAAATTGGGCACAACAACAGTCCCAAAAGCACCGGCATTGATTTTGATATAAATTTTTCGCCCTTCTTTTACTCTTGATCCTGCAATTGGATCTTGTTTTACAACGCCAAATTTTGGAATACTTGGATTATATTCAATTGTATCAATCAGCTCGTAGCCCAAATCAAGCTCGTCCAAAACGTCTTCGGCTTGATCTACAGACATTGCTTTTAGGTTTGGCACAACGATTTCTTGTCCGTGGTGCGTAGAAAAATCAATCCAATGCAACAACACAAAAACCAAGACAAACAGAAATAACACCGCCAAAAAGCCCTGTTTTAAAAAATCTTTACTAAAAATGTATTTTGTCAAACTCATAAAAAATATTTATTGCAAATATATAAAATACTAAATCCATTTCGTTTCAAAAAAAATGATAATTTTGCTAAATGTTAATTTGTATTTTGTTTGATCAAAATTCAAGCTAATTTTTTAATTTTAATAAAAAAAAATGAAGCATATCGCCATTATAATGGGAGGTTACTCCAGCGAATACGAAATATCAATAAAAAGCGGGCGTGTTGTTTGTGACTTTTTGGACACAAACAAATATATCGGTTTTCCTGTTTTTATAGAAAAAACCAAATGGTTTTATAAAGATAAAAACCAAAAAGAATATCAAATCGACAAAAACGATTTTTCGCTTACAATTGAAGGTAAAAAAATTACTTTTAATTGCGTTTTTAACGCCATTCATGGTTCGCCCGGCGAAGATGGTTTGATGCAAGCCTATTTTGAATTGATTCAAATACCACAAACTTCATGTGATTATTATCAAGCGGCACTCACCTTCAACAAACGAGATTTGCTTTCGGTGCTGAAACCTTATGGAATCAAAACTGCGGTTTCCTTTTATTTAAACAAAGGCGAACATATTGATTGCGAAGCGATTGTAAAAAAAGTTGGTTTGCCATGTTTTGTAAAACCAAACAAATCTGGTTCGAGTTTTGGAATATCTAAAGTAAAAACAGCCGACGAATTGCCAATTGCCATAGAAATAGCTTATAAAGAAGATCACGAAATTATTATCGAAAGCTTTTTGGATGGTACCGAAGTTTCAGTAGGAGTTATCAATTTTCAGGGCAAAATTACCGTTTTGCCAATTACCGAAATTGTTTCAGAAAATGATTTTTTTGATTATGAAGCCAAGTATTTAGGCAAATCTCAAGAAATTACGCCTGCACGAATTTCGATTGAAATGACAGAAAAAGTGTCAGAAATTGCCAAAAAAGTATATCAAGTTTTGCAAATGAAAGGCTTTTCTAGAAGTGAATATATTATTGTAAATGACGAAGCATTTTTGTTGGAAGTAAACACAATTCCGGGGCTAACAACCGAAAGTTTGATACCGCAACAAGCAAAAGAAGCAGGGATATCGCTAACCGAATTGTTTTCAAATGCCATAGAGTTGGCGCTAAATTAATATCCCAAATAGAAATGAAAAAAGCCATTTTTCCGGGTTCGTTTGACCCAATAACATTAGGACATTTTGATATTATCAAAAGAAGCTTGCCACTTTTTGACCAAATTATTGTAGCTATTGGCATAA
>JAYTNQ010000396.1:0-7904 GCA_043748255.1 Bacteroidota bacterium | reverse complement strand
TTATGATTTGAAAATAATAAATAATGGTGTCTTTTTGTTTTTGATAGATGGCGAAATTCAAATAGAGCAGCATACTTTGACCTCAAAAGACGCTTTGGAAGTAACGGATTTTAAGCAAATTGTGATACATATTGTCAAAAAATCTAAGATTTTACTCATCGAAGTTCCAATGTAATTTTTTTTAAAATGGAAGCACAAGCAATTATGGAAATTAAAGACAACGCAGTTTCGAGACAATTTGAAACTATGGTTGATAAAGGAATGGTTTCTATAGAATACTCGTTTCAGGAAAAGAAAATTTTCTTGACCAGAATAAATCTTCCAGATCATTTTGATGATGATGATTTTATAAATGAATTTCTAAAAAATATTATGGTAATCGCTTATGAACGTAAGTTTAAGGTTGTGCCAATCTTGCCGAAAATAGCTTTATTTTTCAAAAAAAATACTACTTATCGTGATTTATTGCCTCCGGGAATCAAGATATAATTTGTGTTGTGACTGTTTTATTGATGGTCAAAAAAAGTCTTTAAAATAGTATTGGTCTCGATTCGCCCCGATGTAGCGGTATCCTTTTTTTGGTTTTTTTTTCAAAAACCAAAAAAAGATATAGCGTGCAGCGGGACGGGTGGTGTGTGATAGGGGAGGTGTGCGCCAAAAAAAACAAAAAATGTTTTGTTTTTGGGTTTAATTTTTTATCAATATTCAAATACTCCAAAATCACTTTTTATAGTGAGTCTTTTTGTATCACAGTTTGAAACAAATCCAACTATTTGTGCGGCTACTCCAAATGAATTTGAGATTTCAATAATGTCTTGTGCAACTTCCTTTGGCACATATATTTCAAATCGATGTCCACAATTAAAAACCTGATACATTTCTTTCCAATTGGTATGTGATTCTGACTGAATTAATCGAAATAATGGTGGGGTTTCAAACAAGTTATCTTTTGTAATGTGAAGATTGTCAATAAAATGCAAAATTTTTGTTTGTGCACCACCACTGCAATGTACCATTCCGTGAATTTGTTTTGCGGTATATTTTTCGAGAATTTTCTTTACAATTGGCGCATAGGTTCTTGTTGGCGAAAGTACTAATTTTCCGGCATCAAGTGGGCTATTTTCTATAATATCTGTAAGTTTTTTTTGGCCAGAATATACCAGATTAATTGGTACTTGTGGGTCAAAACTTTCGGGATATTTGGTTGCGAGTTGGTGCTCAAAAACATCATGGCGGGCAGAGCTTAAACCGTTGCTTCCCATGCCTCCATTGTATGTGTCTTCATAATTTGCTTGACCAAAGGAGGCTAATCCTACAATCACATCACCTGCTTTGATATTGGCATTGTCTATGACTTGGTTTCGCTTGATTCTGGCTGTTACGGTAGAGTCAACAATAATTGTGCGAACCAAATCACCTACATCTGCTGTTTCGCCGCCTGTAGCGTGTATGGTGATTCCGTGTTTTTGAAGTTCGCTTATCAATAACTCTGTTCCAGAAATAAGTGCTGCAATAACTTCGGCAGGAATCAAATTTTTGTTCCGACCGATTGTTGATGACAATAATATATTTGAGGTAGCGCCAACACATATCAAGTCGTCGATATTCATAATCAAAGCGTCTTGTGCTATTCCTTTCCAAACAGATATATCTCCGGTTTCTTTCCAATATAGGTATGCCAATGCAGATTTTGTACCGGCTCCATCGGCGTGCATTATCAAACAGTATTCTGGGTCATTTGTCAAATAATCGGGTATTATTTTACAAAATGATTTGGGATAAAGTCCTTTATCAATATTTTTTATGGCTTGATGCACTTCTTCTTTTGTGGCTGAAACACCTCTTTGCTCATATCGATTTTGATTTTCGGTTGTCATAAATTTATAATTTGGTTTGAAAGTGCTTCTTTACAATTTTTTTGTTTAATTTTTTTAAGAATTCCATATTTGCCATGCTTTTTCTGCCTGATATTCCAACATTTGTAAACCATTTTTGGTAATAGCACCCTGCTCGGCTGCTTTTCGTAAAAAAAGTGTTTCTTCTGGATTATATATCAAATCGAAGGCAATATGATTTTTGTTCAAAAATTGGTATGGTATTGAGGGGCAATCGTTTATATTTGGACTAGTTCCAATTGGTGTACAATTGATGATGAGGTGGTATTTTTCAAAAACGGAGTTGTCCAATTGTTCGTATAGTAACCCATTCTTGATTGGGCTTCGAGAGACATATTGGAAATTGATTTTTAATTTTTTCAGTGCAAAAGCAACCGCTTTTGATGCTCCACCTGTACCCAAAATAAGTGCTTCTTTGTGATGCGGCTCGAGTAATGGTTTTAATGATTTTTTGAATCCATAAAAATCTGTATTATAGCCTTTTAGTTTTCCTTTCTTGGAAATTTTGATGGTGTTAACGGCGCCTATTTTTGTAGCGTTTTTTGATAGTTGATTTAAAAAGGGTATGATGTTTTCTTTGTATGGAATTGTCACATTAAGCCCTTTTAAATCTTGGTTTTCTTTTAAAACCGCAGTGATTTCAAAAATATTCTCGAGATCAAAATTTTCATACTTACAATAGTTTAAATCTTCATTCTCAAATTTTTTGCTAAAAAATTTTTTAGAAAAAGAATATCCTATATTTTTTCCAATCAACCCATATTGGCACGTTTGCATATTTATTTATTTACCAAAATTATCAATTGTATTTTTAACTATTTTTCGTTCCCAAATTACCGGAAATAGTTTTTCGATCAATAAATGACTCTTAAAATTCAGTCGCAAACCATTGTTCAAATGAAAGCTCGCTTTGCTATTTTCGTCTAACATATAATATAATCCCGCTAACCGATATTCAATTTGAAATTCTTCTGGAAAAAATTCTGATGCCAAAAGCAGCGTTTTAATAGCGGTGTTAAATTCTCCCAAAAACTGTAAAGTATCAATCCAATAAAGCCATGTGTCTAATTGATTATCTCCATGTTCAACTGCTTTTCTGAACCCAAATTCTGCTTCTTCAAAATGGTTTAAATGCTTGCTAATTGTGGCATACCGCTTCCAATACAACCTGTTTTGATTGTCTATAGAAAGTGCTTTGTTAACAAAATACAAGGCTTTTTCATACTTTTTTTGGCGAACATAAAAATCTGTAATAGCAACCCATCCTTTGTCCAAAAGTGGATCTTCGTGAACTGTTTTGTTAAAATATTGAAGTGCTAAAACCTTATTTCCCAGTTTTTCATAACATTTTCCAATGCGCAAAAGCGCATACGAAGTCGGGTCGTCCAACTCGAGTGTTTGATTATAGTCTTCAATAGCTTTTTCATATTCCTTGAGCTTTTCATGGGTTTTGGCTTTTTCCATAAAAGCACCCAAAAATTCATCGTCAATCAAAATGGCATATTCAAAACATCGAATAGCTTCTTGATAATTTTTTTGACCATATTGAATCCGACCAAGTTGATGCCATGCAATTTCGGAATAAGGATTTTGATTAATAAACTCATTCAAAAACAAAATAACATCCTCATATTGTTCCAAAAATTCATAACAATAAACTACATTATACAAGGTTCCTTGCTCTTCTTCATCATTTTCTAAACACAGAATAAAATTGTCTTTGGCCGCCTCAAGATTGTCCAAAAATAAATATTCCATCCCAATCAAATTATAAACATCGGCCAAATCATCAGTGTATCGAAGCGCAGTTTGCAAAAGTTCAATAGCTTCAGAATGCTTTTTTCTTTTTGAAAAAATGGTCGCTTTTTGAATATAAATCTCCTCGTTTGTTGGCTCAAAAACTTCCAATTCATTTAATATTTTTTCGGCAATGTCCAATTTATCTTCATAAATAAGCATTTCAACCATCACCAACTTCAGTCCTATAGAGTTCGGATGCTGCTCCATAGCCAATTTTAAGGCCTTTTTTGCCAAATTGATTTTTCCCGAATCCAAATAATGCAAAATAATATCCTCAAATTCCTCCGAATCAAAAAAAATGACACGATTGGTTTTTAGCATCGATTCAAATTTGGTGAGCGACAATTGATAGTCGTAGTCTTCTTCGTCCTCGCTTAATTGCATAAATATAGTTTAAAAACTTTTTATAAATTTATAACATTTTAATTAATTTAAAACCTGACAATCTGATTTTTTTTAAACAATTTAATTAACAAAAAAAAACAAAATTTATTTCTTTTTTTGAAGCACACCAACTATTTTCTTAGCACAGTTGTCTCGCTATCGGCTATATCTTTTTGGGTTTTTTGAAAAAAACCCAAAAAGGATACCGCCTCAATCGAGGCTATTTTAGACTTACAACCTTTCAAAAACTATTGTCAAAAAGGAATTTTAAAACTCAAAAAAACACAAAATATGTTTGTCAAAAAAAATAAAGTATGGCTTTTCTTGCAATAGCTTTTTTGGAGAAACCATTGAAAATAATGTTTTTTCGGTCTATTTAATTTTCATGTATGGTCAAAATTTTAAGTCAAAAAAACGATATAAAAAATGAAAATACAAAAACAAATATCATCATCTGAAATAAAGAAATACAATTTTCTTAAACTTTGTCATCTAAAAAAGTTTATTTAAAACCCAAAATTTGCTCTTCGACCACAATAATATTTTCTACATATTTTTTGAATTCAAGATAATCAGCAACCGAGATATTGTCACGGCTCAAAGTTACCAATCTTTTAACTTGAATCGAATTTGGTTTTAGCATTTCAAATTGAATACTATAATAATGGTTTTTAAATGTAAATACTTTGTTTTCAGGAATTTCTGTAAATTTTTTGTCGGCTTCTAAATTAATAATTATAGTAGTTTCATAGTTTGTAAAAGTTTCATAATTAAAATAATTAATTTCAAATTTTCTATTTTCTAACGCTATTATATCTCGAGTATAAACTTTGTCTAAAAATGGAATTTCAGTTATTTTGAGGCTGCCAACAGATTGTGGTTTTTCCAAAACAAAAAATTCCGTTTCAAATGTAATATCTTTTTCAAATTCTTGATTTTGAATAACTTTGTCGTTTTGAAGAGATATTACTTTTTTTAATTTGGCATTATAATCGACTTCAAGTTCTTTTTTGCGCACTTCGGGTGTAATAGAACTTGAAAACAGCTGATTATAATAGGATTTACTCGCACCTTGAATGGTTTGAGTTTGCTTGAAATTTTTAGCTTTCTCGTCAATATTTACTACCGTTTTTGAAATATTTGTATTTGTAATTGCATTTCCAAATGGAATAGCAATCAATTTGGATTTTTCATTTTCGATTTTATCAAAGGAAATTACCAACGCATTTGCACCAAACAAACTTGTTGGAAGTGCTTTGAAAGGCAAATACTTGTCTGTAAGTTCCAAGAAAGTTTCTTTTCCGTCCAATTCTACTTTTACGATACAATGATTAAATTCATTGGAAGGCAACAACATCGACAGAAAACCATTGTCGTTTGTTTTTACTAGAACCAAATTCGATTTTAATCCTGACAAATTTGCTAATGCTACAAAAAGTGTAGAAACATCCTTGCAATCACCCAATTTTGAAGTGATTGTTTTTGAAGGTTTTTGTGGTACATAGCCACTTTGTCTAAAATCTAATGAACTGTATGTAATATTGTTGGCGATATACATATATATATTTTTGGCAATTTCATTTTCTGAAATTCCAGTTGTGCCATTTGGAAAAATCTCCAAAAAGGTGTTTTGTGTAATTTTATCTAACTTCAAAGTTATTTTGACCAAATCGGCATACCAATTTGAAATCTCTTTCCATGATTTAATCGTTCCAACTCTTATAGTATTTGTCAAATCATTAAAATTTGGTGCATAATTTTCTTGCATCGGAACAGACTCTAATTTTTCTCGCCGCCAAATTGTAGCAGTTCTATTATTTATTTTTTTGAAAATTGGTTTGATATTTCCATTTATAAAAACATTATCATATTGAATATTATCGGGGCTAATAACTGCAAAAATTGTTTCGAGTGATGGATAATTACTGTCAAAATAACAGGCCAAATTAAAATCACGATAAAAACGACCAGTTTCATTTTCATATCGTTCATATTCTATATAAACTACATCACCGACTTTCAGGTTTGAAAACACCAACATATTATCTCCTTTTTCTGCTGGAACAATTGTCCCGTCTGGCTTTACGATTTCGGTTTTCAAAAAATTATTGCGGTTTGTATCGATCTTGTATTCTTTCATTTCTTCGATTCCGTTTTCGGCAGAAATTTCGCAGATAAAAGCGACCTTCGATTTTCTGCCACCTTCTGGCAAAACATTTACTATATATTGGTCTAGCAAAACAATCACGCCATAATCATTTTTCATGGCTGCTTTTCTACGTTCGCCTATGAGTTTATATTTGTCGGTATTGTCAATTTCGTCAATTTCGTCGGGGGTTTTGGTGATGTCATATATTTTTTTTCGTAAATTATCATTTCCCGAATTATGGGTCAAAGATGATCTAAAATATTTTTCGGCCTCTTTGGTGTTTTTTTGAATATTAAATATATTTCCCTTTATTTCTTTCAATTGAAATGAGTACGGAAAATTTTGCAATGCTTCATCAACCTTTTGTTGTGCTTGATCATATTTTTTGTCATCAATCAAAATTTCAATCTCATCTTTCAAAAATGAATTATAATAAGGATAATGGGCACTATTTTGCAACACAAACTTTTTGATATCATCCTTTCTGTCTGCAGCTTTATAATAGTTAATCAGGCTGTTTTGTGCTGCCATATTTTCTTTATTTTCAAGCAAATTTTCTAAAATCGTGATGGTTTTGGACTTATCTTTCTTGATTACATCAAAAATATAAGCAAACGTAGTTTTATAAAATTCGTTATTATTTGTGCTTGCCAATAATTGATCAATTTTTTCAACCATTGTATTGTTATCTGCATTTCGAGAGGCTAAAATAAAATCATACAATATCGAAAATTGTGGATTCAATAGCAGTTTTGATTTGTTTCTATAATCTTCTATTTCAGTTATTTTGGCATTTTTGACCCAATCGCTATCTTTGATTTTTTTTACAATATTATAAAAATAATCAGGATCGCTAATTTCCAAATTTTTTGTCAATTCAGAAACTTGTTGAGTATCGCCACGACCACTCGCCAAATTGATTTGTTTTATTTTTAACAAAGAACTATTTGGATATTTGGCCACTAATCTTTCGATAATATCTTCGGCAAACTCATATTTATTGTTGTTCAAATACGCATCAAAGAGCAGCAATTGAAACAACAAAACCCTTGGATTTTGCGCTATTTTTTCTTTAAAAAACAATTCATAATCTGGCAAAATTTCAATAGCATCAATATCTTTTTCGGTTGCCGATTGATATGGTTTAAAACTGTTGAAATATTGCAAATCTGTCATAACTTCATTGTTTTCAGACTTTAGAGCCGCAAAAAAATAATCAGACCCACCCGTTACAGATGATTTTATCAACAAGCGATTCATCCCTTTTTTGAGCCAAAACGACACCAAAAAAGCGTTCAAATCTGTTCGGGTTGTATTATTATTGGTGTAAATTTCGACATCATTCAAAAAAATCTTGACCGAAGCACTTGCTCCAAATTCCAAAATCACCTTTCTATCACTTGGATTCTCTACAAAAACCTGCGAATACATGATGCCGTGACCATATTCTAACTCGTTACTAAAAAAGTGATAACCCTCATTTTGAACTTTTTGTGGCACATACCAACCCACCTCGCCATTGCTGTTTGCGTCAAAAAGTTTGTCGTTTTTGGCATAGCGCTCTGGCTCATATTCGGTCTCAAGACCGCTATCATTCAAATTTTCAAAAACCCCACAATACTGCCAGTTTTCTATCGCATTCAAGCGTTTCATATTCTTCTCAAAACCTGCAAAAT
>JAYTNQ010000395.1:0-1043 GCA_043748255.1 Bacteroidota bacterium | reverse complement strand
AAGATTTTTTGGTGTAATTTATCTTCGAATGAAAATGCGATGGATTTATTAGAAAGACACCCGTCAAAAATAATATGGTATTGGTTGTCATCAAATCGGAATGCAATACGAATATTAGAGAAGAATCAAGAAAGAATAGAATGGAGTGATTTATCTTCAAACCCAAGTGCTATGGATTTATTAAAGAAAAATCGTGAAAAGATAACTTGGTATTGGTTGTCATTAAATGAAAACGCGATTGATTTATTAGAAAAGAATCCAGAAAATATAAATTGGGAAAATTTGTCGTCGAATCGGAATGCGATCCATTTACTGGAGAAGAATCCAGAAAAAATAGATTGGTATAATCTATGTGACAATGAAAATGCGGTGCGTCTAATTGAAAAATATCCCGAAAAAATAAATTGGAGTGTATTGTCTTCAAATAGAAATGCGATACACTTATTGGAAAAGAACCCATCAAAAATAAATTGGAATCGTTTATCTTCAAACACGAACGCGTTGCACATATTGGAGAAGTATCCCGAAAAAATAAATTGGAATAATCTGTCAGATAATCCAGCAGCGGTGGATTTTTTGACAAAAAATTTATCAAAAGTAGAATGGCGATGGTTGTCATTCAATAAAAATGCGATGGAACTATTGGAAAAGAATCCATCAAAAATAGATTGGAAAATCTTATCAACGAATCCAAATGCGATAGATTTATTGAAGAAAAATCCGTCAAAAATATGTTGGTATCGTTTATCATTAAATCCATCAATATTCGAGAAAAAGATAAATTATAAATTTCTCACAGAAAGAATGGATATAATAAGAGAAGAACTGATGATGATAAGTATGCATCCGTCTCGTCTGGAAAGATTTCTAGAAATGGGAGGAGAAATAGATGATTTTTAGATTATTTTCAAAACAATATAGAAAATGGTGTATAATAGTTTGATGGAATATGAACCAATGTATTCCTACGATTTATTAGATTGGATTGACGAATCGGGATTAGATTGGGATTTACTTTCTTATAATACAAACGCAATTAATTT
>JAYTNQ010000394.1:0-1045 GCA_043748255.1 Bacteroidota bacterium | reverse complement strand
ACGACAATAAACATAAAAAAAGGTCGCTTTTATTGAATTTATTTTAAAAAAAAACTCAAAATCAGCAATTGATTTGTATTCTCTAAAGATTTGGTTATTTTTACAAAATGAATATACAAGGAAAATTAATCATAATTGGCGGTGCTGTTGACAAAGGCAGTTTTACCGAAACTGATTTGGACAAAAGTGCCGCAAAAAATTTGAACTTTTTTGAAGCCGGGATTCTCAAACGAATTTTAGACGAATCAAAACATAAAGAACTTTCACGAATAGAAATCATTACAACGGCATCCAAAATCCCAAAAGAAATTGGTCCAGAATATGTAAAAGCTTTGCATTATTTGGGTGCTACAAACGTTGATGTCCTAAATATTGAACGGCGTGAGCAGGCTATGGATTCAGAAACCGTTGCACGACTAAAAGCAGCAGATGTAGTCATGTTTACTGGTGGCGATCAGCTTCGACTTACCTCTATTTTGGGCGGAACTGCGTTTCATGACTTATTGATAGAAAAATATATAAACGAAGATTTTATCTATGCAGGCACCTCGGCAGGTGCGGCAGCAGCCTCCAACAATATGATATATCAAGGCAGCAGCTCTGAAGCGCTATTGAAAGGCGAAGTCAAAATAACTTCTGGTTTGGGGCTTATTGCAGATGTGATTATAGACACCCATTTTGTGCAGCGCGGCCGAATTGGGCGACTTTTTCAGGCGGTGGTAGGCAATCCAAAAACCCTTGGAATTGGGCTTGGCGAAGATACTGGTTTGCTAATTACAAACGGAAGACAAATGGAAGCGATTGGCTCTGGATTGGTGATTTTGGTCGATGGTCGCGAGATAAAAGATACCAATCTGACACAAATTGAGTTGGGACAACCCATTTCGATATGCAATTTGGTAACACATGTTTTGAGTAAATTTGATACTTTTAATTTGGACACTTTCAAAATGACCATCAAAAGTTCGCAATATGGAACTGAAAACAACTAATATGAAACTCATCATTCACGGCGGTTTTTTTTCGGAATCAACTACCAATCATC
>JAYTNQ010000393.1:0-1047 GCA_043748255.1 Bacteroidota bacterium | reverse complement strand
TTTTTGGGGAATGTTCATGTCGTTTTATCGCAAACAAGCACAAAAAGCAACACAAAAATAATTTTTTTATACCTATGAAAGGAATCATTTTGGCAGGAGGCTCAGGCACCAGACTACACCCACTCACCATAGCAGTAAGCAAACAATTAATGCCCATCTATGACAAACCCATGATCTATTATCCGCTATCAACCCTAATCTGGGCTGGCATTCGCGAAATATTAATCATCTCAACACCCCATGATTTACCCCTGTTTAGAACCCTTTTGGGCGACGGCAAAAAATTTGGCTGCCGCTTTGAATACGAAGTACAAGAACACCCAAACGGCCTAGCAGAAGCATTCATAATCGGCAAAAAATTTGTAGGCACAGACAAAGTCGCCCTCGTGTTGGGCGACAACATCTTTTATGGCACCGGATTGGCAGATTTGCTCCAAGCCAACAACAACCCCGATGGAGGCATTATCTATGCCTATCATGTCCACGACCCAGAGCGATACGGTGTAGTAGATTTTGACAATGACGGAAAAGTACTCTCGATCGAAGAAAAACCAACCAACCCAAAATCAAATTTTGCCGTTCCAGGCATCTATTTTTATGACAATGACGTATTAGAAATAGCCGCCAATATCGCCCCAAGCCATCGTGGCGAAATCGAAATCACAGACGTAAACAAAGAATATTTGCGGCGCAAAAAACTCAAAGTCAGTATATTAGACCGCGGAACAGCATGGTTCGACACCGGCACATTCAACTCGCTCATGCAAGCATCACAATTTGTGCAAGTCATCGAAGAACGCCAAGGACTAAAAATTGGCTCCATCGAAGAAGCCTCTTTTAGAATGGGATTTATAGACAAAACCCAACTCAAAAACCTTGCCCAACCACTACTCAAAAGCGGCTATGGCAACCACTTGATGGACATCGCAAACCAATAAAATCATTTTTTTTTGGGCGTGCCCCTTCGGGTCGGTCTCCGGCTCCCGCTTTTTGGGCTGGCTGAAAAACGCCAGCCCAAAAGAGCTCCGCCTATGCCCTCACGCAAGA
>JAYTNQ010000392.1:0-1047 GCA_043748255.1 Bacteroidota bacterium | reverse complement strand
CCTCACTACTTGTTTTTTCATAAGCATATTTGCATTTTATAACAGCATCAACGCCTAAAATTTTAGCAAGCGCATCTGGTGTAAACTCATCAATATTATCAAAAGCGTTTGCTTTTTTCAACAAAGCATTCGTTCTTTCGATATCTTGAACGATGACCGAATAATCACTCGATTTACGTAAAATATAAGTGTACATACCAGATTGTAAATTTTGACTCAAGTTGTTTTCTTCTTCTTTGTTTGCTTGAGCATCATAAGTTTTGGGTAGTCGTTTGTATGAAATGGAAACATTATATGGCAGAATTGCAATTGTTTTGTGGGTTACAATCTCTTGTTGAAGTTTTGGAGACTCATATACTTGTTTTGAACTTTCAAATTGCGAAAAGCTAAAAAGAGAGAAAAGAAAAGTTAAAGTTGCGAAAATAATTTTTTTCATAATTTGAATGTTAGTGGTTTTTAAATTAATTTTTTTTCAAAAATACATTAGTTTGATTGGATAAACAAATTATTTTTAACTTCCTATGAATTAATGATTTTCTCTTGATGGCTGATGCTTTCTTGGTGTATGGCTTTGAAAAGTTTGAGTATAAATTCTTCGCTTAATCCTTTGTCTTCGCCATCGAGAATCATTTTGCCCAAAATTTCGTTCCAGCGTTTGTTTTGCAAAACGGCAATATTTTTGGATTTTTTGAGGGCACCAATTTGCTCGGCTACTTTCATTCGGTTGCCCAATATTTCTAACAATTTTGCATCTGCAATGTCGATGTTGGCTCGCAGTTTGATCATTTCGGTGTTGTAGCCGTCTTCTTCGGTGTTTTTTATTTTTACTTTAAGGTTTTCAAAAATTTGTTTCAATACGGTTGGTGTTACTTGTTGTGCGGCATCGCTCCAGGCGTTGTCTGGATCAATGTGCGACTCGATGATGAGTCCATCATAGTTCAAATCGAGTGCTTGTTGTGATACTTCTTGTATCATATCTCGGCGTCCGGTGATGTGTGATGGATCGCAAATCAGGGGCAAATCTGGAAATTTGTTTTGGAGTTCGAT
>JAYTNQ010000391.1:0-1052 GCA_043748255.1 Bacteroidota bacterium | reverse complement strand
GATTTCTAATATAAAAATCATAGCAAGTGTTGGGTAATAAACCTGAAATCTGTAAAGGATTTGAAGTAGTTGTAGTTCCAATTCCAGTTGGTGCTTGGTCATGTAACACAATTTCGGTTTCCCATGTTGTAGCAGAATTGCTTGTCCAAGCAAGATTTACCGTTGAGGTTGTTGCTGCTACAATATGAATATTTGTTGGTGACAAACAGGCGGTTACAAAAGAAATTGGCGCCGAAAAAGGAGAAAATCCACATTGATTTTGTTTTTTTATACGCCAAAAATAGGTTTGGTTATTGGACAACAAACTCGAAACAAAATGATTTGTAGATAGAGTTGCGGTTTCTAAAACCGTTGCAAAATTTATATCATTTGAAACTTCAATCGTATAATTTTGGGCATTTGTATCGGCTTGCCAATCAAAAACCACCGGAACTGCGACACTATTGACGTTATCAGCAGGAAGTTGGTTGGCTATGTTGCTAAACGAATTGTTTAATAAATTCAATTGAACTGGCATTTCAAAAGTATCGCTCGGGCTTTCTCCTTTTATAACAAAGGAATAAAGACCTGGAGCAACACTGCTTAAATTATCCAAATTTAAAACCACATTACCATCGGCGGACAAACTGTTTGGACTAAAAGAGGCGATAACACCAACTGGTAAATTAATTGTCGAAAAAGCAACCGTTTCATTAAAATCAGTTTTGGTATGTAGTTCAAACGGAAATGTAGCCGTATTGTTTGGCAAACAAATATTTTTTAGTTTAGC
Organism: Bacteroidota bacterium; assembly: GCA_043748255.1. Lineage (GTDB taxonomy): Bacteria > Bacteroidota > Bacteroidia > Flavobacteriales > Flavobacteriaceae > Flavobacterium. Next base: position 283 of record JAYTNQ010000391.1, on the reverse strand, counting down.
TGAAGTAGTCATCCAAAAATCCTTAGTAGAATAGCCCGAAATTATCAACGAATAATTTTGAAGATTGTTTATCAAATTCCCTTTGTGTGAAACGGTTATCGTATAAGAGCCAGAAGGATTATTGATGCCGATTTTTTCTACATTATCTACAAGATTATCTCCGTTTGTAGCGGCAAGACTTGGGTTAGCTACGTTTAATTTCCAGGGAAAAAAAGTATCTGTGTTTTTGGTAATTCTAATATCCAAATCATTAATCAAATTTGGGGTCGCATCATCAATTGTC
>JAYTNQ010000390.1:0-1054 GCA_043748255.1 Bacteroidota bacterium | reverse complement strand
ATTTCAACCGGAATCGATGTACTTATTGGAACGCCAAACAAATTGAGCGAAATGTTTACAACAGCAGGATACAACGTTAACAGGCTAAAAATGTTTGTATTAGATGATGCGGATCCAATTTTGAAACTGCGACACGAAACCAAATTGATGCGCATTTCAAACAGTATTTTAAAAACACAACGTATTATTTTTACAGAAAGTTGCACAGAGCGGGTTGAAATGCTTGCCGAAAAAATGCTTGTTGAACCTTTTATCTTCGATTTTGAAGACTAAAAAATACAAAGTCAAGTTAATATTGATTCGTTGCCAATAAAACCAAGGTGCATGCAACCTCAAACTTGATCCCGTTGAGGGTCAACAATTGATAAAACTCTGGATTTTCGGTTCCTGGATTAAAAACAACCCTTTTGGCTCCAGATTCAATAATGTAATTATAATAATCACGCTGCCGAAGAGGATTCAAATAAAGCGAAACCGTGTGGATTTGTGACAGTGGAATTGCCTTTGTATAAATTTTTATGCCCGCAACTTCGCCAGTATTTTGACCAATTGCCATCACAGAATGTCCTTTTTCTACCAACATCGAAATCGCTTTAAAAGCATATCGATCAGGCTTTGTAGAAGCCCCAAGAACCAACGTTTTTTTGTTTTTCATACCGCAAATTTACAAAAAATCAACCCATTGCAGTTATTTTGGTAGATTTATTTATATTTGTATGTCAAAAACCTCAAAATACAAATCAAATTCCATGAAAAAAATTATTATCACACTTTCGATATTTCTTTTTATAGCAAGCTGCAAAACCTCACAAACCAAAATTTCGACTGCCCAAGCCAATCTCAACGAATTGGTAGAAATCATGCAAGGTAGTTATTCCTCTGAAAAACAATCAATTATAGACACAAGTTATTTCAATATTTCGTTGAAAATGATACCTATCTGGAAAAACAAAGGACACTATTTGTATGTGGAGCAAGCCCTTTTTAAAAAACAAGACAAACCATACCGCATCAGAATATACAAACTTTCGCAAACCAACGAAAACGAATTTAT
>JAYTNQ010000389.1:0-8009 GCA_043748255.1 Bacteroidota bacterium | reverse complement strand
TTTATGCCTTTCGAGGTGCCAATATCAACAATATTCTCAATTTTCAAAAAGATTATGAAGGCGTAAAAATGTACCGCCTCGAACAAAATTATCGCTCTACAAAAAATATCGTCGAAGCCGCAAACTCGATTATCGACAAAAACAAAACCAAATTAGACAAAATCGTTTGGACCGCCAACGATGAAGGTGCCAAAATCAAAGTGCACCGAAGCCTCACCGATGGCGAAGAAGGCCGATTTGTGGTTAGCACGATTTGGGAACAAAAAATGCAACACCAAATGCTAAATGGTCAATTTGCCATTTTGTACCGCACCAACGCACAATCCAGATCCATGGAAGATGCCCTGCGCAAACGCGATATTCCGTATAGAATCTATGGCGGACTCTCGTTTTATCAACGCAAAGAAATCAAAGATGTACTTTGCTATCTAAGATTGGTAATCAACCCAAAAGACGAAGAAGCCCTAATGCGCGTCATAAACTATCCCGCTCGAGGCATAGGCGATACCACCATAGAAAAGCTCACCGTAGCGGCAAATCAATACAAAAGATCTGTGTTTGAAGTAATGCAAAACATAGACAAAATAGATTTGAAACTCAACAGCGGCACCAAACAAAAATTACAAGATTTTGTTACCATGATTCAGAGTTTTCAAGTCATCAACCAAAATCAAGATGCCTTTTTTGTAGCCGATCACGTTTCCAAAAAAACGGGTCTTGTACAAGAACTCAAAAAAGATGCCACCCCAGAAGGCATTGCACGGCTCGAAAATATCGAAGAACTGCTAAACGGAATCAAAGACTTTATCGAAGGTCAAAAAGAGGTTGACGGCAGTCGTGGCGCACTATCAGAGTTTATGGAAGACATCGCATTAGCCACAGATTTAGACAAAGATACCAGCGATGATGACCGCGTAGCCCTAATGACCATTCACCTCTCAAAAGGCCTCGAATTTCCTTATGTATTCATCGTAGGCATGGAAGAAGACCTGTTTCCAAGCGCTATGAGCATGAGCACACGAAGCGAACTCGAAGAAGAAAGACGCCTTTTTTATGTAGCACTCACCCGCGCCGAGCACGTTGCCTATCTCACTTATGCCCAATCCAGATACCGATGGGGCAAACTCACAGACAGCGAACCATCAAGATTTATCGAAGAAATTGACCCCAAATTTCTCGAATATTTATCGGCACCCGAAACCAATTATCGCTACAAACCCATGATCGACAGCGACATTTTTGGCGATATCGACAAATCAAAACTGCGATTGGCAAAACCAATCAGCGGCGCACCACCAAAATATATCACAGACAACCAGCTCAAACCCGATGCCAATATTCGCCGCCTAAAACCATTAACAAACCGAAATTCAGCAGGTAATTTGTTTGATAACAATTTAACAGTCAATAACATAGTGATGCACGAACGCTTTGGAAAAGGCACCGTTCTGGGGCTCGAAGGCGCAGGAGCAGACAAAAAAGCTGAAATCAACTTTGAAACAGGCGGCATCAAAAAACTACTTTTGCGCTTTGCCAAATTAGATATTATCGCATGATTTTTTTTGGCGCACACCACCCCAAGTCATTACACCAACTGTCCCGCTGCACGCTATATCTTTTGTTTTTTTCTGAAAAAAAAAAAACAAAAGGATGCCGCTACATCGGGGCGAATTTAGACCAATAAATATTTCAAAACCTTTTCAAAAAAATCAAAAAAATGAAAAAAATAATCCTAATACTGCTATTAATTTGTGCCAACATCAATCACACAAGCGCACAACAATCTGCCATAGAAACCTCTGGAGATATTTTGCAAATGATAGTGCCGGCAGCCGCATTTGCATCAACCTATATATACAAAGACAATCAAAAACCAGGTTGGCAATTTGCAAAAGTATATGCCACACAACTCATCATATCTCAAGCCCTAAAACACATCATCAACAAACCACGCCCAGAAAATAATGGCAACTATTCCTTCCCATCAGGGCACACCTCAAGCGCCTTTTCTGGAGCCGCATTCATAGGCAAAAAATATGGTTGGAAAGCAGGTTTGCCCGCATATATAGCAGCATCCTATGTAGGTTGGACACGTATAGACGCCCGAAAACATGACCCGTGGGATGTGTTAGCAGGTGCTGCAATCGGAATTGGTAGCGCCTACCTTTTTACAAAACCATACCAAAAAACAAATATAGATTTGGGTTTTAGCAAATTTGACAATAAATTTGTGCTTACTATGAATATCAATTTTTAAAAAAAAGTAGCATATTACTACCCAAATAAAAATAATTACAAAAAAACGAAATTTGTTTAATAATATTACTATTTTTGTTAAACAATATTAACACAATGAGCAACGTAAAAAACGTTTTTAGTATCAAAGATTTAGAAAATCTATCGGGCATAAAAGCCCACACCATCAGAATTTGGGAAAAACGATACAATGTTTTGACCCCAAAACGAACCGAAACCAACATTCGCTTTTATGATTTAGAAGGATTACAAAAATTACTCAACATTACGTTGCTTCACAAGCACGGCTATAAAATATCAAAAATAGCAACCTATACACCCGAAAAAATCCCAATGATGGTGCGCGAAATTGTGTCTGAAAAAAGTGTCAAACACCACGCCATATCCGCCTTCAAAATGGCAATGATGAATTTTGACCAAAGTCTATTTTTTACAACCTACAACAATTTATTATCCAAAAAATCATTTCGCGAAGTGTTTTTTGAAGTTTTTATACCCTTAATGAACGAAATTGGCTTGCTTTGGCAAACCAATACCATAACGCCTGCCCACGAACATTTTATTTTTTATTTGATCAAACAAAAACTACTTATTAACACCGAGAAAATTCAATCTCAAACACCAACAAATACTAGCAAAATATTTGTTTTATACCTGCCACTCAACGAAATTCACGAACTCGGATTGATGTATTTGAACTATGAAATACTACTACACGGATACAAAACCATTTATCTTGGAGAAAGCGTTCCCATTGAAAGCTTGGAACATATAACCAAATATTTTGACAATCTTGTTTTTGTTTCCTATCTAACCGTGGAGCCAAACAAAGAAGAAATAAACCAATATATAAAAACATTAAACAACACATTGCTTCAAAATCAAAATACCGAAATTTGGCTTTTGGGCAAAATGGTTGACTATATCGAACCGCAGAATGGCAACCCTAAAACAAGAATTTTCAAAGATATAAATGAGTTGGTAAATTGTTTATAACTAATTTAAAAATTTAATATTTTTGTTTAATTATTTTGTATTTTTGTTAAACATTATGAAAAAAAATATTAACATTATTGGGTCCGGTTTTTCAGCATTATCTGCCGCTTGTTATTTGGCACAAAAGGGGCATGCCGTGAGCGTTTTTGAAAAAAATAGCAGCATTGGCGGCCGCGCAAGACAGCTAAAGCAAGATGGTTTTACTTTTGACATGGGGCCAAGCTGGTATTGGATGCCCGATGTTTTTGATCGGTTTTTTGCCGATTTTGGTTTCCAAACATCAGATTTTTATAAACTTATAAAATTATCTCCTGCCTATCGGGTTTATTTTGGTATTCAAGACTTTATAGCAATTGCTGATAATTTGCCACAAATAGTTGATACTTTTGAAACCGTCGAAAAAGGAAGTGGTGCCATCTTGACAAAGTTTATCAACAATGCCAAAACAAACTATGATATTGCCATAAAAGATTTGGTTTACAAACCCGGCGTTTCTGTCACCGAATTAATAACACCTCAAACCGTCAAAAAAATCGGGCAATTTGTAAGTAACATTAGCCACGATGTTCGCAAGAATTTTAAAAATCCAAAACTCATATCAATTCTCGAATTTCCTGTGCTTTTTTTGGGTGCAAAGCCATCAAAAACACCATCTTTCTATAATTTTATGAATTATGCTGATTTTGGTATTGGCACATTTCACCCAAAAAACGGTATGTTTGATGTGGTTTTGGCAATCGAAAAATTAGCCATAAATCTTGGAGTACAATTTCACTTTGACGCTAATGTAGAAAAAATAATTGTCGAAAACAATACCGCAATAGCCATACAAGTTAACGACGAAATTATCAAAGCCGATATCATTTTGAGTGGAGCAGATTATCACCATACCGAACAATTATTAGAGCCAAAACACAGAGTATATTCCGAAAAATATTGGGAAAGTCGTGTGTTTGCACCTTCCTCACTCCTATTTTATGTTGGATTTGACAAAAAAATAGAAAACATTTCGCATCACGCCCTATTTTTTGATGTTGACTTTGAAGCCCATGCCAAAGCGATATATGATGATCCAAAATGGCCAAAAGAACCTTTGTTTTATGCAAATTTCCCTTCAATTACAGATCCAACTGCTGCGCCAATAGGCATGGAATCTGGTTTTTTTTTAATTCCATTAGCACCAGGCATACAAGATAGTGAAAATTTGAGAAATGAATACTTTGAAAAAATAATAGATAGATTTGAACAACTCACCCAACAAAAAGTGCGCAAAAATATTATTTTCAAGCAATCGTTTTGCAAAAATGATTTTGAAACACATTACAACTCTTTCAAAGGGAATGCTTATGGAATGGCGAATACTTTGATGCAAACTGCCTTTTTGCGTCCAAAATTAAAGAGCAAAAAAGTAGCAAACCTATACTTTACAGGACAACTAACAGTGCCCGGACCTGGTGTGCCACCAGCTATTATTTCGGGCAAATTGGTCGCAAATCAAATTCAAAAACAGCTATAAAATGAAGTCGATATTTGATAAAATTTCTTTCGATTGTAGCCGAAATGTTACAAAAACTTACAGCACTTCATTTGCATCTGCCGTAAATATGCTATCTCCCAATATTCGTCAAGATATATACAACATATATGGATTTGTGCGGTTTGCAGACGAGATAGTAGATAGTTTTCACGAGTACAACAAATCCCAATTATTTGCACTTTTTGAAAATGATTTGTATCAAGCAATTGAAAACAAAATTAGTTTGAACCCAATTTTGAACGCCTTTCAACATACCGTTGTCAAATATCAAATTCCGAAAGAATTGATTGCAGCATTCATGAAAAGTATGCGACTCGATTTGACCAAAAAAAATTATTTTACGCAAGACGAATACAACGACTATATTTATGGGTCTGCAGATGTTGTTGGTTTAATGTGCCTAAAAGTTTTTGTAAACGGAAACGATTTGCAATATGAAACACTAAAAAAACCTGCAATGCGATTGGGTTCAGCGTTTCAAAAAGTAAACTTTTTAAGGGATTTGAAAGCAGATTTTAATGATTTAGACCGCTCCTACTTTCCAGATACAAATTTGAACAAATTAGACGAAATGTCTAAAATGAATATCATACTTGAAATTGAAGCCGATTTTGAAGCCGGATATCAAGGCATTATTAACCTGCCAGTAGATGCCAAATTTGGCGTTTTTACGGCCTATATTTATTACAAAAAACTATTAGACAAACTCAAAAAAACTCCTTCAGAAGCCATCAAAAACACAAGAATTAGAGTGCCAAATTATCAAAAATATGGCCTATTTGCAAAATGTTATGTCAGTTATAAACTAAATATTATCTAAATTTAAAAACTATGTGGATACAACTCATCGTATTTTTTGCCACCTTTCTATTTATGGAATTTATGGCATGGTTCAGTCACAAATATGTAATGCACGGATTTCTTTGGAAACTGCATGCAGACCATCACAAAAAAGACCATGACTCGTGGTTTGAACGTAACGATTATTTTTTTATTTTTTATGCCATCGTCAGCATTGGATTTTTTATACTTTGGCAAAAAAATATACTCAATATTGGACTTGCCATTGGACTGGGAATATTTGCCTATGGCTTGGCCTATTTTTTTGTGCATGATATTTTCATCCATCAACGTTTCAAACTCTTCAGAAACGCCAATAATCGCTATGCAAAAGCCGTTCGTCGCGCTCACAAAATGCACCACAAACACTTGGGCAAAGATCAAGGTGAATGTTTCGGAATGCTAATGGTTCCTTTCAAATATTTTAAAAATTAATCAAAATTTTTGATGATATTCGCCAATTTTTCTGTCAAATATCTACGAGAATACAAATCAAGATTAACCGATTCTAACTTCAAATTATTGGTCAAAAACAATTGAAAATAATCTATCAAAGTAGCCTTTAATTTAAGCTTTTCCGAATAATCAACAAAAATACCCGATTGGGAACTCGCAATAATATCAGAAAAATCTGAACCCAATGGACCAATACCAATAATAGGCCTTCTGACCGCCAAATATTCAAATAATTTGCCTGGAATAATACTTTTTGAAACCTCAGAATTAATTTCGATTAACAGTAAAACTTGCGCTTTTTTCATACATTCAACCGCTTCATTATGAGAAACATAACCCACAAATTTAGCAAATTTGATGAGGTCATAATCTGCCAAAGTTTGTAGTACATCATCGCTAACAACTCCAATAAATTTCAATTCAAAGTGAAGCCCAAAATCTGGAATTTCGAGCAAAATCTCTGACAAAATTTGCCACAAAAATTCAGGATTTCGTCCTGATAACAGCGAGCCTATATGTGCAATCGAAAATTTTGAATCCAAAACAACTTCTCCCTCAATTTCGACATCAAAACCATTGGTGATCACCGCAATCGGTTGATTTGTAAGCTTCAAAAACTCCAATTTGGTGGCGCCACTCGTGACTACAATTTGATCAGCCGAGTTCAAAACCTGATGCTCGAGTCGAAGGTGTTTTTTTTGTGCAAATTGCGACAACTTTAATGATTTTTGATATCCAATAGTAGTCCATGGATCTCGAAAATCTGCAATCCAATTGACACCCAATTTTGTCTTCAAACCCAAACCAATCAAATGCAAACTATGCGGCGGACCCGTTGTAATCACTGTATGAATTTGATTTTCTGAAACATATTTTTGCAGATACCTCACAGACGGTTTGACCCATAAAACACGAGCATCAGGCACAAAGATATTGCCACGAATCCAAAGCAAAGTCCGCTCCAAAAACCCTTGTTTTTTTTCTTCAGAAATCAAACCTGAACTGATTTTTTTTGTTTTATTTTTCCAAAAAAAAGATGCAAATCGATAAGGTTCCACAATTTTTTGACGCAAGATCACCGTATCGGCGGCCACCTCATCTACCCAATTTTGATCCAAGATTGGATATGTTGGATTTTCTGGCACATACACCACCGGTACAACACCAAAACTGGGCAAATATTTTACAAATTTCAACCACCGCTGCACTCCAGGCCCACCAGAAGGAGGCCAGTAATAACTGATAATCAATACTTTGCGAAACTCACTTGCCATAGCAAACCAAATAATTAAACCGTAAATGTATTACAAAAAGCCCTCAAAAACAAATAAATAATAACTATTATTTGGGCGTGCCCCTATCGGGTCGGTCTCCGGCTCCCGCTTTTTGGGGCTGGCTGAAAAACGCCAGCCCCAAAAGAGCTACGCCTTTGCCCTCACGCACACCATCTTGACCAGAAAAATCATTTTCAAAACAAAAAACGCCAAATATTTGCAAAATGACATTCAAAAAAGAGAGTTATTAAAACCTCTTTGAAATGGCCACAAAACTTTACGATAACTCCATAGAGGTGATAAAATTGACGGTTCCGTTCAACCGAAGTTTATCTCATGGACTATGTTTTTATAGGTATTCGATGATTGCAATTCACTGTTGGCTTTTCAAGGCCGAGGAAAGTATGGCTGTTAGCCGATGTTTTTAATACTTGGCTTCGTTTCGTAGTTCTTCAATTTTTTCAATTGTTAGTCCCGTGGATTTTGAAATAATTTCATTTTCTAAACCATTAATGATTAAGTTCTTTGCAATTCCAACTTTTTCATCTTCTCTCACCTTAAACTCCGCCTCACTTTTTAATGAAAAAATCTCGCTTGCTTTTAAACTCAAACTGTCCATGTAACGATTATAGCCATATTGTTCCTCTTTT
>JAYTNQ010000388.1:0-1059 GCA_043748255.1 Bacteroidota bacterium | reverse complement strand
TATCTGCATAGATTTTTACGCCCGAAAAAAGAATACAATTGTCACCAATCGAAACATTGTTGCCGATATAGCAGTTTGGATAAATTTTGACTTGATCGCCAATAATCACATTTTGACCAATGTGGCTAAAACTGCCCAGATAAAATTGATTTCCAAATTGAACATTTTCTCCTATATATGATGGTTGCTCTATTCCAGATTTATTGTGTTTTGATTGGTCATAAAATTCCAAAATTTGACTAAATGCAAGATAGGCGTCTTTTACTTTTATCAAAGTAACCGCGATAGGTGCTTCGGTTTCAAAATGGTCGTTTACGATTGCAACACTCGCTTTTGTGGTATAAATATGGTGGTGGTATTTTGGATTGCTCAAAAAAGTGAGCGCACCAAGTGAACCTTCTTCTATTTTTGAAAGTTTAAAAACTTCGGCAGCTGGATTTCCAACTACTTCGCCCTCTAAAATGTCTGCTATTTGTTGTGCTGTAAATTTCATTTTGACAAAAATATAAAAATTAGCATTTAAACACTAATTTTTGACAACGACTTTTGGAAAACAACAATAATATTTTACAACTTTCTTGGTTAATGTAGCGGCATGCAACTGATCTGATGCCAAAACGACGTCATGAATACTTTTGTCCTTGTTCAAAATTCTAATGGGTTCTGCCTTCAAATTGTAGGCTTGATTGGTTATTTTGCCTTCAAAAACAAAATTTTTGGCTTCAGCAATTGTAATGTTTTGTTGTTTTGCAAATATAATGATTTGGTTTTTTATAAATGATTTGAACTCGTTTTTAGAGCTCATTTTTATTTTTAATAAATCACGATTGAGAATCATCTTACTCAAATTTTGCAATACAAAATCATCATGAAATTGCCATTCTTTGATAGCACTCATGATGTCAAAATCGTCTAACTGCGAAAATTTATCAAGAGTTTGAATGTCAAAATTATCAATGTTTATGGTGTTTTTAATAAAAAAAAGCAGACCCGAACTGCAGTTGATTTCAACTTGCTTTTTGACAAGATAGCGTGCTCGTTTTAAAATTTTTGTAAGTA
>JAYTNQ010000387.1:0-1059 GCA_043748255.1 Bacteroidota bacterium | reverse complement strand
GTTAAAAAAATATACTTAAAGTTGGACTTCATTCCAATTAAATTGGTTTCTAACCTTATTGATGCCAAACATATCAATAAAAATGGAACAAGAAATGTGATTTTTTTGTTCAAACAAGCAAAAAACAATCCACAAATTATACAATTTTATCTTTTTTAAGTGCTAGAAAATTGGGGGAAAATGAGTTGAAACAATGTAAAAAGTATGTTCAAACAGCACTTTTTTAAGATACGTTTTTTGACGCCCTTTTATTAAATTATAAAGTTTTGTAGATGACAAAAAATAAAACTAATTAAATTTGGGGTATAATGGACAAAATTAATGCTTATTTTTTGTTAGCATTCGATAGATGTTCAAAATATTTAAGCAAGGGAGCTCAAATACAGATGAAAAACGTCTTGATACCCTAAAAGTCTAAATTCGCCCTGATGCAGCGGCATCCTTTTGTTTTTTTTCTTTTTCAGAAAAAAACAAAAGATATAGCGTGCAGCAGGACAGGTGGTGTGCAGGACGGGATGGTGTGCGCCAAAAAAAAACCCAAAATCAATTTGACTTTGGGTTTTTGAAAATATCAAAGAGGGTTTATTCTCTTGGTGGTCGTGGCATTAGTGCTTTTTTGGACACTTTTTCTTTGCGGGTTTTTGGGTCGATACCTAAATATTTGACTTGAAAAACATCGCCCATCTTGACTACATCGGTCACGTTTTCGGTGCGCTCCCATGCTAATTCAGACACGTGAAGCAAGACTTCGTTGCCAGGTGCATCGGTATATTCTACGACGGCTCCAAAGTCTAAAAGTTTGATTACTTTGACTTGATAGGCTTCGCCCATTGTTGGTTTGAATATGATAGAGTCTATTTTGGCCAATACGGCTGCAATTCCGTCTGGGTTTGTTCCCAAAATTTCTACTACGCCTTGTTCGTCAACTTCGTTGATCACGATGGTACAGCCGGTTGCTTTTTGTAATTCTTGGATTACTTTTCCGCCTGGCCCGATGAGTGCTCCAATGAAATTGCCTGGAATGGTGCGCATGATAATTTTTGGTGCATATACTTTGAC
>JAYTNQ010000386.1:0-8024 GCA_043748255.1 Bacteroidota bacterium | reverse complement strand
AACAGGTGACGAAATTTGAATCAATTTGAAAAATATCAAATTGGCTATTCCAGTGCCAAAAACACCCAAAATCATAATAAAAAATAGCGAATGCTCGGCAGCAACCGTCAGAGTCGTTTCAAAAAAACCTGTCGAAATCAAAATCAACAACGCCGGTGGCAACATTACGGTAAAATTTCCGGTAGAAATTGCAAGCGGTTTCATATCAAACAAATATTTTTTGACCAAATTAACATTCAAACCATAACAAAAAGCCGCTATAAGCACCAAAATTGCATAATAATAATTTTGATTCGGATGGTTTGCCGCCCCATTCAAAATCAAAATCAAACTGCCAATCAAACCCACAAAAACACCCAAAATTTGATTCCGATTTATCAAAACCCCAAAACCCAAAACCCCCAATAGCAAGGCGTTCAGCGGCGTGAGCGAATTCAAAATCGAACTCACCGAACTGTCAATCTCGGTTTCGGCAAGCGCAAAAAGATATGCCGGCGCAAAAGTGCCAAAAAATGCCGTCAGCAACAAATACCGCCACTGCTTTTTGCTAATCGAAGGCAAGGTTTTGAAGCCAATCGCAATCAAAAAAAGCGCCCCAAAAACAATCCGCAAAGAGCCCAACTGCATCGGAGACAAACCAATAAGCCCCTTTTTGATCAACAAAAACGAGCTTCCCCATATAAGCGAAAGCACCAAAAGCAAAACCCATTTTGTGTTTTTGAAATTCATCAGAAAATTTTTTGCCAAAATTCTACATTTTTTTGTTAAAAAAATAACTTCAAACCACTTATTTAGTAAGTTTGTACTCAAATCAATTAAAAAACTTAAAAATGAAAACCACAAAAATAATTTTATCCCTTTCAGTCATTGCAATACTGGCTTTTTCTTGCAAAAATGCCACCGACAAAATGGTCATTAACAAAAAAACAACCGCCGCTGTTGGCAAAATCGAAACCGCAAGTTTTACAGTATCCGGAATGTCATGCGCCGTAATGTGCGCCGCCAAAATCGAAAAAGAACTCTCCTCCATGGACGGCGTTCAAAAAGCAACCGTAAATTTTGAACAAAAAACCGCTACCATACAATATGATTCGGCAAAGCAAACCCCTGAAACCTTGATCCAAAAAGTAGAAGCCGTAGCAGATGGAAAAACCTACAAAGTATCAAACCTCAAATCATCTGCAGACAAAGCAATGCTTTTTCAAGACCAACCCGCAAAAAACCACTGCAAAAAAAGCGACAAAGCCTGCTGCAAATCTGGCAAATGCGAAAATCCAGACAAAAAATGCTGTAAAGAAGACAAAAAATGCGACAAAAACGATAAAAAATGTTGCAAAAAAGACGACAAAAAAAGCTGCTGCAAAAAGAAAGTAGAACAAAAAGAAACCCCAAGCCAAATGTAAAAACTACAAACCGCTTAAACCAACAAACCGCCATCAAATCAATAGATTTTGGCGGTTTTTTTGGCGCACACTACCCCTTTTATCACACCACCTGTCCCGCTGCACGCTTTATCTTTTTGGATTTTCTGAAAAAGAAAATCCAAAAAGGATGCCGCTACATCGGGGCGAATTTAGACTTTTAGGCTTTAAATACCCAAAAACTGAAAATTTTCAAATAGCCATAAATCAGTTAAATTCATTCCGTAATTAATACACTATTTCGATTATAAAATCCGTTTTCGTTTAAAACAAAAATTAACCCATAAAATTTATTACTTTTGCGCTCACAAATTTTGGAAGCATGAAAATAGCAATTCTTGGAACCCGCGGTGTGCCAAACCATTATGGAGGTTTTGAACAATTTGCCGAATTTTTTTCGGTCTATCTTGTACAAAATGGACACGATGTAGTAGTATATAACTCGCACAATCACCCGTATCAAGAATCCCATTTTCGGGGAGTAAAGCTAATTCATAAAAACGATCCAGAACACAAATTGGGCACTTTTGGTCAATTTATATATGATTTTAATTGCATTTTGGACGCTCGAAAACAAAATTTTGACATCATTTTGCAATTAGGTTATACCAGCAACTCGATTTGGTTTTTTTTATTACCAAAAAAACCAATTATCATCACCAACATGGATGGCATCGAATGGAAAAGATCAAAATATTCAAGACCAGTACAGCAGTTTTTGAAATTTGCAGAACGATTAGCTGCTTTATCAAGTGATTATTTGGTAGCAGACTCTTTAGGAATTCAATCTTTTTTAAAAAAAAGATACCACAAAGACGCTACTTATATTGCCTACGGTGCAAAGCCGTTTGACACTCCAAACGAAACGTTTTTGAAAAATTTTGGAGTACAAAAAAGTAACTACAACATGATAATGGCCCGGTTTGAACCCGAAAACAATTTAGACATGGTCTTAGAAGGCGTTGCACAAAACAAGGATAACAAAACCCCCATTTTGGTCGTGGGAAACCACAATACAAAATATGGCGAATACCTAAAAAATAAGTTCAAAAACCAACAAAACATTCGATTTGTTGGCGGTATCTACAATTTGAACCATCTTGATAACCTTCGTTTTTACAGCAATATATACTTTCACGGGCATTCTGTTGGCGGCACAAATCCGTCTTTGCTCGAAGCTATGGCATCTCAAGCCTTGATTGCCTCGCACAATAACGATTTCAACCGTGGCGTTTTACAAAAAAACGCACAATATTTTTCAAACGCCAAAGAAGTTGCCATTTTGCTCGACACTTACAAAAAAAATGATAACTTGCACTTTATTAAAAACAATTTTGATATTATAGTAAACGAATTTAATTGGGACAAAATAAATGGTCAATACCTACACTTATTTGAATCGTGTTTTTCAAGAAATAAAAGCAGCAACTAACGAAAACCCGTTTTTTTTGCTACTCCTTTTGGTGCTACTTTCAATACCGTTGCAATATGCCATCAACGGAATTGCAGTTGCATTATTTGCACTCGTATCGCTTTTAAATTTCAAAAAATCAACATTTCATTTTAGCAAAACCCTATTTTATCCCATATTGATTTATCTATTGATGGCGCTTTCAATCTGTTGGAGTCGTGATTTTGCAGCCACTTTCAAAGCACTTTCAAAAGAGTTGCCGATGTTTGTTTTGCCCTTTTGTTTTATGATAATACCTCCGTTTTCTGAAACGTTAAAGCAAAAAATAATTCAGTTTTTTAGTGGTGGTGTAGTGATTTATATCCTTTTTTATTTGGCCAAAGCATTTTTTAGGTTTGCAGTCACCAAAAATTTTAATGTGTTTTTTTATCATGAATTGGTCACGGAAGACCTCAACGCAATTCACTTTTCGATTACCGTAGCGGTGGCTTTTTTTTATTTTTATACAAAAAAAACAAAAACTAATATCGATAATTTGAAGATGATACTTATTGCAATATTTATATTTTTGTTGTCTTCAAAAAATATTTTTGTCATCTTTATATTATTGTTGTTTTTTTATGAATTATTTTATTTCAGAGCAACCCCAAAAATCAAATGGATGGTCATTGGGCTGTTTACTTTATTGAGTTTCATTCTGCTTTTTTCAAAGCAAATTAGCAACCGCTTTTTGGTCGAATTTCAATCAAATCAGCACGAAGGCACAATTTCAAAAGACTATGGCGATGGCATAAAAGTGTATAATGTGAGCGTCAAACAAGCTTGGGAAAAGCAAAAATTTCAGCCGAATGATTACTTTCCCGGCACTGCTTTTCGAGTATATCAACTCCGAATATTTTTAGAAATGCTGCATCAAGACGCTGTTTTTTGGTCTGGATACGGGCTCAATGCGAGCGATTTTAGAATAGAACAAAAAGGAGTCGAACACAATGTATATCTTGGTGACGCCACCCACAAAGGATATCAAAAAATGAATTTTCACAATCAATATGTTCAAATTTTTGCCGAAATTGGCATTTTTGGATTATTAATATTGCTCATAATGCTATTTTTGAATCTAAAAAATGCACTAACATCCAAAGATTTTGTGCATATTTGTTTTGCAATTCTAATGATAAGCTTATTTTTGACCGAATCCTTTTTGTCAAGACAACGCGGCATTGTATTTTTTGTAGCCTTTTATAGCCTATTTAATGCCCCAATAATTTCAAAAAAAACGTTTAATATCACCCAAAAATAATATGAAAAAAGTTTTAATTACAGGCGCTGCAGGGTTTTTAGGCTCGCATTTGTGTGATCGTTTTATTGCCGAAGGTTGCCACGTCATTGCAATGGACAACCTGATTACGGGCGATTTAAAAAATATCGAACACCTTTTTAAACTCGAAAATTTTGAGTTTTATCACCACGATATTACCAAATTTATCAATATTCCTGGCGAGTTGGATTATATTTTACATTTTGCATCGCCTGCAAGCCCAATCGATTATCTCAAAATTCCAATTCAAACCCTCAAAGTAGGATCGCTTGGCACACACAACCTTTTGGGATTGGCAAGAGTCAAAAACGCAAGAATTTTAATCGCTTCTACATCAGAAGTTTATGGGGATCCGTTGGTACATCCACAAACCGAAGAATATTATGGAAACGTAAATACTATTGGGCCGCGTGGGGTTTATGACGAGGCAAAGCGTTTTCAAGAATCTATCACAATGGCATACCACACCTTTCATGGCGTAGAGGTGCGCATCGTTCGGATTTTTAACACTTATGGCCCACGAATGAGGCTCAATGATGGTCGTGTTATTCCGGCGTTTATTGGTCAGGCATTGCGTGGCGAAGATTTAACTATTTTTGGCGACGGTATGCAAACCAGGTCTTTTTGTTATGTTGACGATCAAGTTGAAGGTATTTTTAGATTGCTACATTCCGACTATTCATTGCCGGTAAATATTGGAAATCCAGACGAAATAACCATCAAAGATTTTGCAGACGAGATTATAAAACTCACTGGCACAAACCAAAAAGTAGTGTATCATCCGCTGCCCGTCAATGATCCTTTACAGCGGCAACCAGACACCACCAAAGCCAAAAACATTTTGGGATGGGAGGCCAAAGTATCTCGCGAAGAAGGTATGAAAATTACTTATGATTATTTCAAATCATTGTCAACTGAAGCTCTTTTGAAAGAAGAGCACAAAGATTTTAACAGCTATATCAGATAGCATGAATACGTATCAAACAGGTAGATATTCTAAATATATTAGGCCAATAAGTTTTATTTTAGACTTATTGACAATCTCCTTTTTGTGCTTATTTTTCTTCAGAGCTTTAGGGCTAAATTTTACTTACTATGTTATTTATCAATCATTTGGATGGTTGTTTGTGGCTTTGTTTGTTCAGTTTTATGATGTATTTAGATTTACAACACCAGTCGAAATTATTTCAAAAATTATCAAGCAAGGCATTCTTTTTTTCTTTGTTGTAATTGCTTTTTTTCCGTTTTCAAAACAAGTAGTTTTTAGCGGAAAAGCGATTGTACAGTTTTTGTTGGTGAGTTTTATATTGGTGAGTATTTTTAAGTTTTTGCTTTTTTATTATCTAAAAAAATACCGTATTGCTACCGGAAGCAATTTTAGAAATGCCATTATTATTGGCTATACTCCCGAAGCCATTCAGTTGAAAGAACTTTTTGAAGCAAGAACAGATTATGGCTATCGCTTTTTGGGTTATTTTTCAGACAAAAAACACAACAACAACATTAGTGGAAATTTGTCTGAATTAAAGGCTTTTGTTACTCAAAATAAGGTTGACGAAATATACTGTTCGTTGAACGAAATCACAAATGAGCAACTTAAAGATTTGATAGATTTTGCAGACGAATTTCACAAAACTATCAAGTTTATACCAGACACCAAAGAAATATTTTCAAAAAATTTGAAAATCGATTATTATGAAATGTTTCCGGTATTGTCGTTACAAAAAACAACTTTACATGATCCTTTGACCAAAAATTTCAAACGTGTTTTTGATATTGTTTTTTCAATCGGAGTGCTGGTTTTTTTGCTTTTTTGGTTGGTTCCATTGCTGGCGATATTGATAAAACTGGAATCTCGTGGGCCAATATTTTTCAAACAAGGACGGCCTGGCATCGACGAAAAAGAGTTTTTTTGTTATAAATTTCGATCCATGAAAATCAATAAAACTACTGAAAAAGAAGCTTCTAAAAACGATCCACGTGTAACCAAGATAGGCAAGTTTATGCGAAAAACCAGCATCGACGAGCTACCACAGTTTTTGAACGTACTCAAGGGCGAAATGTCTGTGGTGGGGCCACGCCCGCATTTGTGGTCACAAAACAAAGCTTATAGCAGCAAGATCAAAAAATATATGGTGCGGCATTATGTGAAGCCCGGTATTACAGGATTGGCACAAGTTCGCGGTTTTCGGGGCGAGATTGAAACAGATCAAGATATGGTAAATCGCATCAAGTTTGATGTTTTTTATATCGAAAATTGGTCGCTTATTTTGGATCTAAAAATCATTGTTCAAACGGTGGTCAACATCTTCGAGGGCGAAGAAAAAGCTTACTGATGGCTGCGCTTGTGTCGATAATCACGCCAGCATTTAATGCAGAAAAATTTGTGGTTCAAAGCATACAATCTGTTCAAAATCAAACGCATATAGATTGGGAAATGATCATTGTTGATGATTGTTCGACTGATGCGACGGTTGCAATTGTTAAAAAATTTGCTCAGCAAGACGGTCGCATAAAATTGGTTTGTCTTGACAAAAACAGTGGTACTGGCGTTGCTAGACAGGCTGCTTTGCTACTGGCAAAGGGTCAGTTTGTCGCTTTTTTGGACGCTGATGATTTGTGGTTTCCAAACAAGTTACAAATCCAATTGGCGTTTATGAAAACGCACCAATTGGCGTTTACATTCAGTTTTTATGATTGTATAAACGAAACGGGTTTATTGCTTCACAAAAGAGTTGAAGCACCAAAAAATCTAAGCTATCGACAACTGTTTTTTTGCAACTATGTGGGCAATCTTACCGCTATTTATGAACGTTGTTTTTTTGAGAATATCAAAATTTCTAATATCAGAAAACGTCAAGATTGGATGCTATGGCTTTATATTCTAAAAAAAATAAAATTCACAAAACCAGTCCCAGAGACTTTGGCATTTTATCGTATTAGAGAAAACTCGTTATCTGCTTCAAAAATAGATTTACTGCAACACAACTTCAATGTTTATAGGCTTTTTCATCAATATAATTGGGTTTTTTCGGGCATTTGTATGCTGGCTTTTTTGTTTACACAGTTTCTTGTCAAGCCATTTTATGTAAGAAAAACCAACTGATATTTGGTTCCAAAACCCGTATTTGTTTTTACTGATGTTATTGCAAAATAGTTTTCTGTCTTCAAAACGTGTTGTTGTTATAGCACAATTTTTTTTTGTTTTGAAAAGTTTGAAAGTCTAAATTCGCCCTGATGTAGCGGCATCCTTTTTTTGGTTTTTTTTTCAAAAACCAAAAAAAGATATAGCGTGCAGCGGGACGGGTGGTGTAAAGAATAGGGGAGGTGTGCGCCAAAAAAAAAAGCTACTTTTAGGCAGCTTTTGTAATTTGGGAATTAATTGATGGGTTAAAAACTTATTGCCGTGCCGCCACCCGGGGCGAGGGTGAGTTTTATTTTGGATTTTGAGGTTACTTCGATGGTTTTGATGTCATAGTTGATGGGGTTTTGTTTCCAATCTGCGGTTTTTCCGTCTTGATATATAATGGCTTTGTATTTTTGATTTGGGGTCAAAAAATCGGTTTTTATTTCGGTTGTTCTTGCATTTTCGTCGGTTATTGCGCCCAAAAACCATTTTTGTGTGCCTTTTGCTTTTCTAACCACCGTTAAATAGTCTCCGGGTTCGGCTTCTATATAAATGCTTTGGTCCCAATCTGCGGCTACATCTTTGATAAATTGGAAGGCATCGGGGTATTTTTCATAATTTTCGAGTAGGTCTGCGGCCATTTGCAAAGGCGAATACATGGTGACGTATAGTGCCAATTGCTTGGCGAGTGTAGTGTTTACTTGCTCTTTTTTGGCGGGGTCATAGTGGTTCATTTTGATTTCAAAA